>JAJDNW010000023.1 GCA_022340465.1 Deltaproteobacteria bacterium
GCGACACCTCTTGATCATAACTGCGTACCGGGATGCTCGCACAGGCAACGGCGCCGATGATGCAAGCCATTGCAACAACGCACAGCGATAGTTTGTTGAAAGTCGCGTGGGTTTTCATGCGTTTCTCCTCATTGGGGGTTAGTCTATTTGAAGCGTATCAGGAGGGTAGGCATAGAAATTTGAATCATCCGTCGCCGTCACATAAAACACACCGGCTCCCGGCGGCACCTCTGTTGTGACGCTGTTTCCCGCCACCTCCGACCAGTCTGTATTGTCGAATCTGTAGGTTATCGATTCTACCGGTTTCCCGGTCTCGGAGGAACTGACATAGGACGCCGTCACGTTACCTCCCGCCAATTCCAGCGTCTCTATCTGTGGCAGATAGGTTTGATCCAGATAAAATCCAAACGATCTTTGCACGCCGTCTCCGGTTAGAATGCCGATGTAGATTGGGTTTACGTCCTCAATGTAAATTTTGTGCCCGTTGTTCGTCGGGTATATGGGTTTTGTCAGCCCTAAATAATCAACCTGAGAATTGTATAAATTCAGTCCCGGGGCATAGTAGCCTGCCCCTCTCAGCAGCTGGTTCGCCTCTTCAGGGCTGCTCCAGTTGGGGTTCATCCATACAACGCATTGGAGGACAGGCGGGTCGATCAATTCGTTCCCATAAACATCTTCAAATCGCAAGGTGATGTGTTCGATACGCTTTTGATCATCGAGGTATACCTGGGGAATGGCATGGACGTAGGAATCTTCACTTATTTCATGAATGTAGAAACTTTCCTGGTGGTTTTGGCCATCGCCCGTTTTGTAAGTGACATTGTAAATACCTTCAGGCGCCCTGGCAGGTTCATAGACAAAACCGCCGACATCGACACCCAGGCTTTGGTTAAGCAGGGTTGCTGCATCGTCTGCAACCTCGATGCAATTCAGGGCAAGGGGCAAGTGGCCGGCAGCGGTTTTCTGGATGTAATCACATTCACTGTTTCCATTCCCAAATTCGTAATATCCATAGAACAAATCAAGAGGTTCCGGAAATGAAACATCGCCGCCAATCATTCCCTGCCCATCAACGAGGTCCTGTAATGTATAATTGTTCAGCGTTGTAGAATAGACGAGTTGAAAAAAATCATATGGGTCTTCTTCGTCGATCCAACTTCCATCATTGTCATGGTCTATTGGATGCATGCTGCCGCCGGCAGCGGTATTCGCAATGACATGAGGATCGAAGGCAAAATATTTAATATATTGCAATCTAAGGGTTGAATTGTATCCGTTTCGTTGGCGGTCGAGTTCCGCAAGAAGAAATTCCCAGGGCATGCGGCATTTAGCCTTGTGTTCCTCGTTGGTGGGATTGAAAGTGACGATGTCCTGCCAGTCTATATGGCCGTCGCTGTTGATGTCATCCGGGAAACCGTCACCATCCAGGTCATCGACAAGGCCGTCTCCATCTTGATCCTCTCCCGTGAGAAACGCCTTGGCAACGCTTCTCAGCACCATTTTTATGCCCTCATTGCTGACTTCACCCTCATCATAAAGATTGCCGATTGCATATCCGGAGGCAAGCAGCAACAGGGGATTGAACTTAGTGGTAAGCCTGAGGTTGGCCAAATCGTTCGCCGACGGAACCATGAATTCAAATCGAATCGTGTTTTCAGTATATTCTTCGTCCCTGACGCCGTCGTCATCGACATCGATGTCAACCCCTCCTGAAACGACGATATAAAGCGGCTCTTCGAGATTTTCCAAAGGAATAGAGACCTCGAAGCCACCGGCATTTGCAAGCGGGGTGCCGTCTCTTGTCAATCCAACCGCAATGGGAGTGGCGGGCTGCGTTGTAGAGGTGTCGAATTGATCATCGGCACGGTAGACGGAAACATTGGCGCCTATGATTGGCCCCATGACGACCTGAGCCTTGAATTTTGTCGACTGACCGGATCCCCCCCCACCACACCCTGAAAAAACTATGGTACCTGCTGCAGCGATTAAACCTATCAACAAATAGCGGAATTGAACCATTAATTTCATAGCACCTCCACATAAAGTTTCAGATACCGTATCTATTGGAACCAGCGTGTTCAATGGAAAGTATATGTGCTGTAAGGACTAATACTAAAAATACACACTACTGAAAACACTTTTTTATCATGCACATATTATGTATACCCCAGCGTTGCAAAAGCCTGAGGGCTTCAGAGTCAAGGCGTCTGAGGGTGAAGTCGTAGCGTTTTACTTCGAACCCTCAGCAACGCGGAATCTGAAGTCCTCAGGCTTTCCCGCAGGGTAAACAACATGGTAAAATAGACACAATCCTTAGAATTCACTTTATGTTGCATCCAGAAAGTAGCGCTGTCTATTTGATATCCATTGTAATAACAGACCATTATATACACTTTGCCATGTTGTTTATGCAACTATGGGGTTCATTGGGTTAGCGAGAAGCTCAACAAACGCAATAAACACAATGAACGCAACAAACGCAATTCGGCATAGTCCTTCCAGGGTGAAACCGGTGCCAAGTGATGCACGCCCTGGTATCCGCTCTATCTCCGGTTTAGCTTTTCTCAGCTCCCTTTGCCGTTGGCCGCCGGATAACTGCCCAGATTTTTCATGGTGATGGTCATGCCCTCCACTTTGTTGAGGACTTCCGCCACGTCGGGGTCGTTTTCGGTGCCCTCGAAATCGAGAAAGAAGCTGTAGTTGTCTGGTTCCGTGCGCAGCGGCATGGACGCGATACGGGTCAGGTTGATGCCGGCGTCGGCAAACAGCTGCAGGATGCCGTAAAGGCTGCCGGCCTTGTGCGGGGTTACGAATATGATGGACGTCTTGTCGCCGATCTTTTCATAAGCCTCTCTGGCGAGAAGCAGGAAACGGGTGGAATTGGCCGGACCGTCTTCGATGCCGCGCTTGATAATTTCGAGGTTGTAAAGCTCTGCGCTCAACTCGCTGGCAATGGCGGCAGCCGCTTTGAGATTTTCCCTTGCCAGCATTTTTGCCGCCCCGGCCGTATCATAGTAGGGCCTCGGTTCGAGGTGGTTGCGCATGAGAAACCCACGGCACTGTGCCAGGGCCTGGGGGTGCGAATAGACCAGGCGAATCTCCCGGTAATCCGTTGCTTCGGTCGCTAAAAGGCAGTGATTGACCGCTACCTTGGCTTCTCCGATCACTTTCAGGTTCGTTGTGGTGAGCAGGTCGTTCACCTGGGTGACGGCCCCTTCGAGGGAGTTTTCGACCGGGACGACGCCCAGGTCCAGGTACCCCTGTTCGACGCCTCGGAACACGTCGATGAATTCCATGCAGGGAATGTAGGCGCCGCCCGGAACCAGCGTCCGTGCCGCAACTTCCCCGTAGGCCCCGTGTTCGCCCTGAAAGGCCACCAGGGAACGATCCTCCTCCTGAAGCCGTTTGCTTTCATCGATGATGGTTTTGAGCAGATGCCGGGAAAAGGAGCGTTCGATCAGGTCCAGATTCATGTGTTCGATGCGTGCCAGCACATCCTCTTCACGCGCCGGGTCGGTGACGGTCTCCTTGAATTTTTTGGACCGCAGGGCCAGACCCATTCTTTCCTGGAGCAATACCAGAAGCTCCCTGTCGACTTTATCGATTTGTTTGCGTATCTCTTTCAATTTCATGGCCACCCTCTACTTGTGTTATATATGATGTTGTTATGTTGTGTTGTGTTCCGGTTGGTTGGAAACGTCTGCAGCGTTTTTTTCAATTGCTTTCTAGAAACGCTTTCAGCGGCCTGATTTGAGCCATGATGCCTTCGAACATTGCCGGCGTCAAGGCCTGGTCCGCATCGCACAGGGCTTCTTCGGGCCGGTTGTGGACTTCGATGATGAGCCCGTCGGCGCCGGCCGCCACGGCGGCGCTGCTCATGGGACCGATCAGGCTGATCCGTCCGGTGCTGTGTGTCGGATCGACGATAATGGGCAGATGGGTCAACTCCTTGATGGCCGGCACCGCACTCAGGTCCAGTGTGTTGCGGGTATACTTTTCGAAGGTCCGGATGCCGCGTTCACAAAGGATTACGTCGGGATTGCCTTCGCTCAGGATGTATTCGGCGCAGTTGAGCCATTCCTCCAGCGTGGAATACATGCCGCGTTTCAACAGAACCGGGCGGCCGGCTTTGCCGACTTCCTTGAGCAGGGCATAATTCTGCATGTTGCGCGTACCGATCTGAAGGACATCGGCAAATTCCGCCACCCAGCTGACATCGCGGGGGTCGATGACTTCGGTCACGATGGGCAGGCCGGTTTCCTCTCGTGCTTTTTCTAAAATTTTCAATCCGTTAAGGCCAAGTCCCTGGAAAGCATAGGGGGAAGTGCGGGGTTTGAACGCCCCGCCGCGCATCATATCGGCGCCGGCGGCTTTGACCGCCCTGGCGGTTTCAATGGTCTGTTTTTCGCTTTCGACGCTGCACGGACCGGCGATGACCACCAGTCCCTTGCCCACCTCGACGCCCCCGGCGTTGACGACGCTTCTCTCCTTCTGTTCAATCGATGCCAGTTTTAAATTTTTCATGTCTCAGTCTTTCAATCAAATGTCATTCAAGCCAAATAAAAAAGCCCCGGGTACCTGACCCGGGGCGATGAAATAAAAAACCCGGGTGGCTGTTCATGTCCACCCGGGATGCTGTTGTTATGGAAGCATCAGCTGTCCGGATGGACGCGTCTAAAGAAAAAATAGAAGCGTCCGAACGCAAATTTGTCGATGATTTTGTCTGTGTCGGTATTCATAGCTTTCTCCTGTGACGTGGGCATACTGGTTTCTTAAATGCTTGTCAACCGTAAAAAATCATTGGTTACAATTGACGGTCTCGTGTTGGAATCGACACAGCCTTCTAAAAACTGGATGGTTTTGATGGTTATCTCATGATTTTTTAAGAGAATTCATTTTCCAAATGATATTTTTGTGATTTGATTGTTTTTCAGACAAGGAGGTTTGGAATGAAAGTAAAAGGTCACGATGCGAACGACAGGCCCATGACCAGTCGCGAACGGTTTCTCAGGACGATGCAATACGCTGAAGTCGACCGGGCACCCTGCTTCGATGAAGGCCTGAGACCCGAGGTCATCGAGGCATGGAAGAGGCAGGGGCTGGCCGATGAAGAGGCGCTTTGGCGAACCGTGGCCGCGGACAAAAGGGAAACCCTGGAAACCGACCTGTACCCCATCCCCGATATCGAAATCTGGCCGTCAGCGCCGGAGCAGTTGGCGATTTTCGAGCATCGCTTAGATCCTTTGGAAGAAAAACGCATGCCAAAAGGGTTCTCTGAAAAGATTGACGCGTGGCGCAGCCGGGAGCACGCGCTGATGATGTATGTCCATCAGGGATTTTTCCTCTCGATGGGGGTGGAGGACTGGCGCCGTTTTCGCGAGGTGATGTATCTGCTGGTGGACGAGCCCGCACTCGTCCGCAACATGATGCGCATACAGGGTGAGTTTGCGGCAAGATTGGCGGACAGGGTGCTCCGGGAGGTGGATGTCGATGCGGCCGTATTCAGCGAACCCATCGGCGGGAACGACCAGCCGCTGTTGTCACCCGCCATGTACGAGGAGATCGTCCTCGAAAGCTATGCGCCGGTTTTCGAGGTCCTGCACCGCCACGATGTCGCCGCCATCATTTTTCAGACGTACGCCAACGCGCGCATACTCATCCCTCTGATTTTGAAATGGGGCTTCAACTGTCTGTGGTCGTGCGAGGCCGAGACCGAGGCGATGGACTACCGCGGCCTGAGGAAAGAATACGGCCGCGATCTGAGGTTGATGGGCGGCATCGACCTGGACGTCATTCGGCTGGGCGAAGCGGCCATCAGGCGGGAACTGGAAACCAAGGTCCCGCCCTTGCTGGCATCCGGCGGGTATGTGCCTCTGGCCGACGGCCGCATGCGTGCGGACATGCCGCTGGCGAACTACCTCTGCTACCGCAAGCTGCTGGAGGAAATCGTCAGGGGTTCCTTTTAGATGAATCATAAAAGTTTGGGCCTATAACCCAAATTAGGCACCCCTCGGCCGGCAGGCTTTTACCTTGTTATTGGTTATAGGTCCGTAAAAGTTTGGTACAAACTTTTATCAGGGCAAAAGAATCGTAGATCCCGTCGTTTTGCGGCCTTCCAGGTCCCGGTGGGCGCGCGAGGCATCGGCCAGCGGATAGGTCTGGTTCACCTTTATGTCGACGGCGCCGGCCTCCACTGCCGCAAACAGATCCTCGGCGTGGGCCAGAAGGTCTTCACGTTCGGCCGTGTAGGTCATGAGGCTCGGTCGCGTGAGAAACAGGGAGCCCTTGGCGGCCAGGATGCCCGTATCCAGAGGCGGCACGGGCCCCGATGACTGGCCGAAGGTGACCATGGTGCCCATCGGCCGCAGGCAGTCCAGGGATTTCATGAAGGTGGCCTGACCCACGGAATCATAAACCACGTCAACCCCCCTGCCGGCGGTGATTTCCCTGACGCTGGCGGCAACATCCTCTTTTTCGTAAAGAATAGGGTGAAGACAGCCGTTGGCCCGGGCTTTTTCGGCTTTTTCCCGGGATCCTACCGTTCCGATCACCGTGGCACCG
This sequence comes from Deltaproteobacteria bacterium, assembly GCA_022340465.1. Lineage (NCBI taxonomy): Bacteria > Pseudomonadati > Myxococcota > Myxococcia > Deltaproteobacteria bacterium. The sequence goes on from JAJDNW010000023.1 coordinate 6,562, forward strand.
AGATGGTTGGCCCATTGGGAAACGATCGACCCCACCCCTCCGGAGACGGCATGGATGAGGATGGTGTCCCCCTTTTTTACAGGATAACAGCTGCGGATCAGGTAGCGTGCGGTCATGCCTTTCAGCATCATCGCGGCCCCGGTTTCAAACGAGATGGCCTCCGGCAACTTGACCAGGCGGTGGGCCGGGATACAGCGCGCCTGGGAATAGGCCCCGGGAGGAACACCGGCATAGGCGACACGGTCGCCCTCCTGAAATTCGGTTACGCCGGGACCGATTGCCTCCACGACTCCCGAGGCCTCCAGCCCGGGCGTAGCGGGCAGGGAGGGCAGGGGATAAAGACCGGTTCGGTGGTAGACATCGATAAAATTGAGCCCCACGGCCCGGTGACGGACGAGCACTTCCCCCTCGCCGGGCTCTCCCGTCTCATGGGGTTCCCATTTCAGGGCCTCGGGGCCCCCGTTTTCATATATTCGAATGGCATGGTTCATGGTGTGGGCCTCCATATTTGCAGAATCCATATATTACCTAAATTGAACTTAGGTATTAATATAATTATCGGCATAGCCATATGCAACTATGGGATCAATAGGGGCGGCATCGGTTATTTTTTACCTAAACGATGAGGGAGACCGGCTTTCACTGGTATCGACCCTTTCAAGCACTACCCGGGTGGCGTTGAACCGCGGCCCGGATCCGATGGCCTGGGGCGTGCCGTCCACGATGCGGTTCTGCGGCCTGCCGTCGAGATCCAGCATTTCACGCGGCGACCACAACACATCTTCAGGGACACGCTCCGACAGCCGCGCCTTCAGAACGATGCTGCCGACGGCGCTTTTCAATGCAACCCGTTGCCCGGCCTCGATGTTCAGCCTGGAGGCCGTTCGGGGATGTATATCGACCACCGCCGGTATGGGGCCGTAAACCTCCTGGAACTGGGTGTGGGTGTACTCGGGGACGGCGCTGGTGATGTAGGTGAAGGAGGCGTCCCCTGAAGGCAGTTCGGCTTGACGCGGCAGGGGCGCATGGCCTGCTTCTTCGGCCATGGTGGACCAGAACTCGATCTTTCCCGAAGGTGTCCGGTATTCCCCCGGGGGCAGGCGTTTGAATCGGAGGCGTCGACCCTTCAGGAGGTCTTGAAAGCATCCGGACTCGAAGGCGTTTGCCATTACCTCCTGCAGGGCGTCCACGGGGTCCTGATAGAGCCAGTCCTCACCCAGCCGCAGCTTCTCTGCAAGCGTCTGCATAACCCATATTTCGCTTCGGCTGTCGTTGACGGGATCGATCACGCTTTTGGAAAAACTGACCAGGGGATGGGTGTCGGAAATGATGAGGTCGTCCTTTTCCAGGAAAGTGGGCGCCGGCAAAACGGCGTCGGCCATTCGGGCGGTGCGTGTCCAGTGGGTTTCGTGGACCGCCAGAAAGAGGTCGTCCCGGCCGACCCCCCGGTCGAAGGCCTGCAGGTTGGGGATGGTCAGGGCCGGGTTCATGCCGCTGACGAAGACGAACTTGAAACGCCCGCTGTCGAGTTCGTCGGCCAGGGCCACCTGGCTGACGGAACCGGCCGGAACGGTTGCCTGGCGTTCGCCTTTCAGAGACGGCATGTCTACATCGTAGGCGCCGCCGTTGCCGTAAAAAAATCCTCTTTCCGCTCCCAGGAGCGCCGGGATGAAGGCGACCGCTCTGGCCTGGTCCGCGCCGCCCGAGCGCTTCTGCAGGCCGAAGCCGATCATGGTCGCCGCCGGTCTCAAGCGCTTGTAGAGATCACTCAGGGCTTTCAGTTTGTCCGGTTCGACGCCGCAGAACCGTGCGACCCTCCCGGGATCCCACTTCCCGGCGGCCCGTTTCAAGGCGTCGAAACCGGTTGTCCTGTTTGTGACGAAGGTTTCATCGATGCCCTGATCGGCAATCAATCGATTGATGACACCATAGGCCAGGGCGACATCCGATCCCGGCCTGACCCGGATCCAGAGATCCGCCTTTCCGGCCGTGAGGGTTTCGATGGGGTCGACGACGACGATTCTGGCACCCGCCTGCCTGCGCGCCTGCCGCGCCAGGCTGAAGAGATGCGGCGAGCTAACGGCGGCGTTGTGGCCCCAGAAAACGATGAGCTGCATGCGGGGCAGCTCCAGGGGGTCGAGCCCGTAGCTGCTGCCGTAGTGGTAGGCCAGGCCGGTGTGTCCGGATTTGCTGCAAAGGGCGCCGTCCGAAAAAGTGGCCCCCAGGGCCCGCCAGAGCCGTTGCGGGTAGGAATAGGTCAAAAGGCCCGTGTTGCCGGCATATTGCAGGAAAAGAACACGTTGCGGCCCGTGGTCATTCAGGGCGGTGCGTAATTTCCCGGCAATGTGTGCCGTGGCCGTTTCCCATGTGCAGGGGTTCAACACCGAATCGTTGCGTATGCAGGGGGTGTCGACACGGTTGTTCAGGAGACGCACGTGGTCCTTTGCGCTGCGGGGGCAGGTGAGGCCCCTGGTCAGCGGATGACCGGGGTCACCTTGAATCTTGGTGATTCTCCGGTCTGCATCGAGATGGGCCAGAAGGGAGCAGGTGTCGTAACAGTCACGGGCACAAACGGTTTTCTTTATCATTTTTAGGTAGTGTTTTGTGGGTTGTGTTTGGTGTCGCTGGTGGCGATGCGGCTTTCCTTTTTTGGACGGCCCGCAGCTGGTTACATGTCCTTCAACAGGGTGACGATCGCCCTGCCGAATTCACGCACCCGCCACCGGCGGATGCCTTCCACGCTCTGCATCTGCCGGACGGACCTGGGGTGTTTTTTTGCGATATCGCAGATCAACATTTTCGTCAGCACCAGCGACGGGTCGATGCCCAGTTGCTCCGCTTTGGCATCCCGCCACAGCTTGATCTCCCTGATGCGGTTGGAAACCGCCGGCTTCAAGCTGGGCAACCTTTTGCGGGGATAGACGGGGTGCTGATCCGCGGGCAGCTTCAGGGCGGTTTTGATCACCTTCACGATTTCCGATCCGTATTGTCCGGCCTGTTTGGCGCTCAAGGCGCTGGTCGCCTGCAGCTGCTTCTTGCTGGTTGGCTTTTTGCCGGCGAGTGTCAGCAGGGTTGCATTGCCGATGGTTTTGAAAAGAGGCCTGTCCTTGGCTTTGGCAACGCTTTTGCGGTACTGGAGCAGGGCTTCCAGTACGGCCAGATCCCCCGGCTTCAGACGGCCGGCGCCCTTGAAATTCAAAAACAGGGGCTGGCCGTGGTTGGCCGCCGGCCTTACCCTGCTCAGCCACTCGCACTCTTCCTTCACCCAGGCAAGGCGTTTTTTCCCGCGGAGTTCCTTTTCCAGCTCCCTTGAAAGCGGCACCAGGAAACACGCATCCCTGGCGGCATAGGCCAGCATGTGCTCCGGCAGAGGCCGCTGCGACCAGTCTTTTTTCTGGTAGCGTTTGTCCAGGACGACGTTGAAGCGGCTGTTGAGCACGGCTTCCAGGCCGGTTTGCTGAATGCCCAGAAAACGGCTGGCAAGCTGGGTGTCGAAAAGATTGCTGACGTTGATGTTGAAATCCCTGAAGAGCGAACGAACATCATAATCCCCCCCGTGAAACACCTTTTTTATCCGCTTGTTTTCGAACAGGGGCTTGAGGGGTTTCATGTCGGGTATTTTCAGGGGGTCGAGGAGGAAGGTTTCCCGTTCCGTGGCCATTTGTATCAGGCAGATCTTTTCGCGGTAGTGGAACATGGAATCCATTTCCATATCGACGCCGACGGCGTTTTTGTTTTTCAAACGGTCCAGCATCGTTCGAAGTTCACGGGTGGTCGTGACCCACTGGTAGGCTGGTGACGATTTTTCTTTTTGCTTGACCATATACTGTTATTACCTTAACTTGTGTCCATCCGCAGATGGCGAATCGATACGGTTTTTCATCTTGTACAACCGGCTGGTTCCTATTTAAATTTTCAGGCCTTTGCGTCCTCGATGCCCTTGTGGTCTGATTGAGCGCGGCCCAAAGGCGAAACGATTTACGGTGAACGACGATGATCAACATAACACTTCCCGACAACAGCATAAAGTCTTTTGATAAGGCGCCCACAGGGCTCGATGTCGCCATGAGCATCTCCGAAGGGCTGGCAAGAAACTGTGTGGCCATGGAGTTGAACGGGACACTGGTGGACTTGAACCGTACCATCGAAGCGGACGCCAAGGTCCGGCTGATAACCACCAGAGACGAGGAGGGCCTGGAAATACTCAGGCACAGTGCGGCCCACCTGATGGCGCAGGCCATTTTGCGGCTGTATAAAAACGCCAAGTTGACCATCGGGCCGGTCGTCGGGGACCAGTTTTACTACGACATCGACATGGAACCCGTTTCCGAAGACGATTTTTCCAAGATCGAAGCGGAGATGCAAAAACTGGCCAAGGCCAGGCTGCCCATTACGCGCAAAAGCGTTTCCAAGAAGGAAGCCCTGGCCTTCTACAAGGACGAACCGTACAAGTTGGAGATGATAGCGGACCTGGAAGACGGAAACATATCCTTCTACGAACAGGGCGAGTTTACCGACCTTTGCCGGGGCCCCCACATTCCTCACACGGGCTTTCTCAAGGCTGTGAAGCTGATGAAGGTCTCCGGGGCCTACTGGCGGGCGGACCAAAGCCGGGAACAGTTGCAGCGGATTTACGGCACCGCCTTCTTCGACAAGAAGGAGCTCAAGAAGTACCTCAATTTCATCGAGGAGGCCAAAAAGCGAAACCACCGCAAGATCGGCGAGGCCCTGGAGCTCTTCAGCTTCCACGAGGAGGCACCGGGAATGCCCTTTTTTCATGCCAAGGGCATGGAGGTATGGAACGTCCTGTTGGATTTCTGGCGCGAAGAACACCGGGCGGCCGGCTACGTGGAAACCAAGACGCCCATCATGCTCGAACAGAAGCTTTGGGAGCGCAGCGGCCATTGGGAGAACTACCGGGAGAACATGTACACCTCGGCCGTAGACGACAATCAGTATGCCATCAAACCCATGAACTGCCCCGGGGGCATGCTGCTGTACAAGAACAGGCCCCATTCCTACCGTGAATTTCCCATGCGGGTTTCGGAGATCGGCCTGGTCCACCGCCATGAGATGAGCGGCGTCCTGTCGGGCCTTTTCCGGGTGCGATCCTTTCACCAGGACGATGCGCACATTTTCATGACCGAGGACCAGATACAGGACGAAATTTTCGGCGTGCTCAAACTGGCCAAACGGATTTACGGGATTTTCGGGCTGGGGTTCCTGCTGGAGCTTTCCACCCGTCCGGAAAAATCGATTGGCACCGACGAACAGTGGGAGGTGGCCACGGAAGGGTTGCGGGCCGCCCTCGAAAGCTACGGCATCGACTACCGGCTCAACGAGGGCGACGGCGCATTTTACGGCCCCAAAATCGACCTGCACATCGAGGATGCACTCGGGCGCACGTGGCAGTGCGGTACCATCCAGCTGGACATGAACCTGCCGGAGCGCTTCGACCTGGGATACATCGCCCGGGACAACGAAAGGCGGCGTCCCATCATGATCCACCGGACCATTTTCGGTTCCATCGAGCGCTTTTTCGGCATTCTCATCGAGCATTTCGCCGGGAAGTTTCCCCTGTGGATGGCGCCGGTCCAGGCGGTAATTCTGCCGATCAACGATGAACTGACGAGCGCCGCCGGGGAACTCGGCGCCCTTCTGGCGGCCAATGGTCTGCGCATGACCGTGGACACGCGCACGGAAAGCCTCAACAAAAAGATTCGCGAGGCGCAATTGGCCAACATCCCGCTGATCCTGACATTCGGGGAGAAGGAAAGAGACTCCGGAAGCATTGCGGTGCGCACGCTGGACGGCAAGGTGAAAATGGGGGTTTCCCGGGACGCCTTTCTGGAAACCGTCAAGGCGCACATTCGTAAGCGGGCGCTGGACCTGAATCCGGCGTTTTAGCAAAGGGGCGGTAGACCAGAGGTCGGAGGCCAGAGAACGGGTTCTTTCTGCAACTATCAGCCAGTGGCGTATTTCTCATTCGAACCCTTGACCCCCTTCTATTTATTACCGCTCCATGGGGGCTCATTTGGAAACGACAATGAGACGACACAAGAAGGTCAAAAAGGAAAGGTCCAACGCCGGCGTAACCACCCATCGCGTCAAGTGGTGCGACCTGCGGTGTGAGCACGCGGACGTGGCCAAAGTGGATGCCCTGGACGGCAGCTGCCACACCTTTCACGCCCTCTGGTGCCAGTCGCTGGAGAAGCATGTGACCAAAAACGCGCCCTGTGAGAAAATCTTCGGGAGCCGGCGGCCGACGACGGGGTGGTAATTGATCCCCAAAAAACGAGGCGTCCGATGCCTTTTGAAGCATTTGGTATTGGATTGGCTGAAATTTGGGGAATTAGACATTGGCATTTCCGGTTCACATGGGCCGGCCTTTTTTATGCACCTGAATGACGCCACTACGTTTAAACGGTTTATTTCTCACTGGCTGCCGGTACTGCTGTTCTGCCTTCTCATTTTTATCCAGTCCTCCTTTCCCGCCCCGGAGCAGATCCCGACCTTCGATCTTTCGGACAAACTGATCCACGCGGGGGTCTATGCCGTGCTGGCCATCCTTTTCTTCCGGGCGCTACATGCCGGTAAAGCCGGACGCGGCGCCGCGAACGCCATCATACTGGCGATCCTGTTCACGACCCTGTACGGCGTCAGCGACGAGATTCATCAGTATTTCGTACCGTCACGCCACGCGGAGGTTATGGACGCCGCGGCGAATTTCATCGGCAGCGTCGCCGGCGGCATTATCGCGACCGTTTTATTGACAAAAAAATCTTAATTCGATAAACAGATCGGATCGCAAAAAAACCGTTTTCAAGGAGAGGGAAATAGGCATGAGCGAAGACCAGACCATCGTTTTGAATGGGAATGAGATTTCTTTTGAACCGGGTGAGACCGTCCTGGATGTAGCCAGGCGTTCCGACATCGACATCCCGACACTTTGTTACCTGAAGGGGGCTTCGCCTACGGGGAACTGCCGGGTTTGCGTGGTCGAAGTGGAGGGGGAAAATAACCTCTTGCCGTCGTGCGACACGCCGGCGTCCGCCGGCATGGTGGTGCAGACCGAATCGGCACGCGTCGTGGAAGCGCGGAAGATGATCATCCAGTTGATGCTTTCTTCGGGAAATCACAACTGCGCCATCCGCGGTTCCGAGGGCAGCGACTGGACCCGGTTTCAAATGGCCGTCCAGGAGAAGGACCAGAGCGAAGAGCTGTGCCCCGCGTGGGGTGACTGCCGGCTCCAGGACCTGGCCTACCGCTACCAGGTTTCGGCTGAAAAAGACCTGGAAACCACGGTGCCTTACCCCATGGAGACCGTCAATCCCTTTATCGTGCGTGATTTTTCAAGGTGCATCAAGTGTGGACGGTGCGTCCAGGCCTGTAACGAGGTCCAGGTAAACAATGCCATCGACGTTGGTTACAAGGGAGCCGACGTCAAGATCGTGACACCGGGGGACAAGCCCCTGAAGGACTCGGACTGCGTATTCTGCGGCGAGTGTCTGCAGGTTTGCCCGGTCGGGGCGCTGGTGGCAAAGAGCGCCCGCTATAAGGTCAGGCCCTGGGAAACCACCAAGGTGCGCACAACATGCACCTATTGCGGCGTCGGATGCCAGGTCCACCTGCACGTCAAGGACGACAACGTCGTCGGTGTTACCGGCGTCGAGGACGTTGCCCCCAATTACGGGAGCCTGTGTGTCAAAGGGCGCTTCGGGTACGACTTCATCAATTCACCCGAAAGGCTGACAACCCCCCTCATCAAAGAGAACGGATCGTTCCGGGAGGCAACCTGGGACGAGGCGCTGGACCTGGTGGCCAACCGGTTGACGGACATAAAAAGCCAGCACGGGGCCGACAGCCTCGGCGTGCTGACCTCGGCCAGGGTGACCAATGAAGAAAACTACATTGCCAACAAGTTTGTAAGGGCGGTGCTGAAAACCAACAACATCGACCATTGCGCCCGTCTCTGACATTCCTCCACGGTGGCCGGTCTGGCCGCAGCATTCGGAAGTGGGGCAATGACGAACACCATCGCCGACATCGAGAAAGCCGATGTCATTCTGGTGACCGGGTCCAACACCACGGAGAACCATCCGGTACTGTCCAGCTACATGAAGCGGGCGGTGACCCAGAAAGGGGCTAAGCTGATCCTCATCGACCCCCGGCGCATCAAGCTGACGGATTTTGCCTCGATTTGGCTGCGGCAGAATCTGGGCAGCGACGTCGCCTGGATCAACGGCATGATGCATGTCATCATCAAGGAGGACCTCTACGACAAGGCGTTCGTTGCCGACCGCACCGAAGGGTTTGAAGCGTTGAAGGAGACGGTGGAGACGTACACGCCCGAGTACGCCGAAAAGATCACCGGCATACCCGCTCAGCAGCTCATCGAGGCAGCCAGAATGTATGCGGGCGCGGAAGCCGGCAGCATCTGCTACTGCATGGGGATCACCCAGCATGTCGGCGGCACGGACAATGTCAAATCGCTGGCCAACCTGGCCATGCTGTGCGGCCACATGGGCAAGGAGGGCGGGGGGGTCAATCCCCTGCGCGGGCAGAACAACGTTCAGGGCGCTTGCGACATGGGCGGTTTGCCGAACGTCTATTCCGGATACCAGCCCGTTTCCGACCTGGCCGTGGCCAAGCGCATGGAGGAGGCCTGGGGCGTCAGCGGGCTTCCCACCCAGCCGGGCCTGACGGTAACCAAGATGGTTCCCAAGGCCCACGACGGCGAGATAAAGGCGCTGTACGTCATCGGGGAAAACCCGCTGGTTTCAGATCCGGATTTGAACCACGCGGAAAAGAGTTTCAACCGCCTCGATTTTCTGGTGGTGCAGGACATTTTCATGACCGAAACGGCCAAACTGGCGGATGTGGTCCTGCCCTCCAAGTGCTTTGCCGAAAAAGAGGGGACTTTTACCAACACCGAACGGCGTGTGCAGCGTGTGCGCAAGGCCGTGAACGGACCAGGCGAAGCCATGGACGACTGGAAAATCACCTGCGAAATTGCCAAACGCATGGGGTACGACATGTCTTACGAGGACGGCGGCCAGATAATGGCGGAGATCGCCGCGGTGACGCCGTCCTATGCCGGCATTACCTACGAGCGCATCGACTACGAGGGGATTCACTGGCCCTGCCCCGACACCGAGCATCCGGGGACCCCGGTGCTGCACCGGGAGCAGTTCAGCCGCGGCAAAGGACTCTTTCATGCCATCGAATACATCGAACCGGCCGAACAGGTGGATGACGACTATCCCATTTATCTGACCACCGGCCGTGTCCTGTACCACTATCACACCGGGACCATGACCATGAAATCCGAGGGCCTGAACGAGCGGTCACCGAGCTGTTTTATCGAGATTTCCAAAGAGGATGCCGAAAAACACGGGCTCGAAGAGGGCGGCATAGCCACCGTGGCCTCACGGCGCGGGGGCATTCAGGCTGTGGTGAACATATCGGACAAGGTGGTGCCGGGCACGGTATTCATGCCCTTTCACTTTGCCGAAGCAGCCGCCAACAGGCTGACCAAGGCAGCATTGGACCCGGTGTCGGGTATTGCGGAGGTCAAGGTGTGCGCGGTAAACTTGAGTAGTGCCGCCTGACCCGGGCGGTTTTTTACCCACAAGGGCGCAAAGAAACCACTGGAATATGTGTAAGGCCGCTGTCCTGCGACAGCGGCCTTTCTATTTTTAGTAAAATTGAGCCATGTTTTGTATAAAAACTAAAAAATATGGGACTTCAATTGATTTTATTATGGATATTTAATACGATGACTTGAAAGTCCTTGCGTGACCGATATGGTATGCCAGATCTGAACCCAACCTGATTATACAGCACGAGAAGATCTATCCTAAGCAAAATTGAAGCGGCAGCACGCTGAATTGCTGTTGAGGAGGTGGCGCGATGCGACGGTATGGATGAAGTGATCAATGATTGGATAATTGAGGTTGTCTCCAATGCCACGATTACATCCATCAATCTTAACCCGAGTGCCGAAAGCGAGGAGGTTCTGGACGCCGGCACCTGCACCACATCCCATGCCATAGGCATAGACGGCAACACGGCCCTGAGCGCCTATGCGGCCACGGATATTATTTCGCGGGACTGCCGTACCGAGGGGCGCGTTGTGTCTGAGGTGTCGGCCACTGGCATAGACGCGGGCGGCGGCGATGTCGAGGTCATCAACACGGGTCTCATCACCGTGCTGGGGGGTGCCGATGCGCAAGTTACCTCTTCCGCCTATTCCCGCGATCAGAATCCGACGGCGGAAGCACACGCGACGGCCATCGGAACCGTGCATGGCATCCGCACCGGCGCAGGCAACGATTTTGTCGTCAACAGCGGCACGGTCAGTGTGACGCTTTCCGCCAATGCACTGCCCTGGGCTTCGGCCAACTCGGTCTCCCGTACGACGGACACGGACGTTTTTGCCGGGTCGCAGGCCACCGCCGCGGGGATTGCCGTGGGCGCT
>JAJDNW010000024.1 GCA_022340465.1 Deltaproteobacteria bacterium
GGAATAACCGCCCAGCTCATACAAAACAGCGTTATTTTCAAAGGCGTTTTAAAGGATTTTTCAACGGATTCTTTTCACGTGAAAATTTCGCTTGAACCACCGCAGACATCCCAGTGGATCAATCCTGAGACAAATGTCGAAGTTATTTTATCGAACGAAAATGAGATTATGTATACGGGGAAATGTTCTATAAGGGAAAAGGCTGTTTTGGCGAAGGATATAATACTTTTACTAATGCCGGAAAGTAAGGCCGTCCAAAGATTTAGACAAAAGAAGTTTAGAAGTAAAAGAATTCACACCTTACCATCACCCAACATTATTTTTTACCATCCATTAACGGGGAAATTGTTTGACATTAAAGCAGCCGATGTTTCCGGGTTGGGGTTTGCAATAGAAGTTGAATCAAGCAAGGCTTCGTTTCTGCCAGGAATGATTTTTCCTGAAATGGAAATGAATTTTGCAAATAGCTTTCGTTTTCAATTTAAGGCTCAAGTTTTATATAAAACAGAAGGAGATGCTGAAAATATAAAGTCAAATGAAAAAGTTAGGTATGGATTAGCATTTCTTGATATTAGTAGTAAAGATCATCTAAAATTATTGGCACATCTCTACCAGTCGAATGAAAATAATGTATATATTAGTAATAAAGTAGATTTGAAATTACTTTGGAAATTTTTTTTCGACTCCAACTTTATTTATCCAGAGAAGTATAAATTTTTGCAATCTAATAAAAATGAAATCAAACAGACCTATGAAAAACTTTATTCTCAGGAATCTGAAATTGCGAGACACTTTACGTATCAGGAAAATGAAAATATTGCTAGCCATCTTGCAATGGTAAGATTTTATGAAAACACTTGGCTAATTCACCACCATGCGTCTAATAGAACAGTTCCATTTCGTGCAGGATTGTCGGTATTAAATCAAATAGGCCTTTATTCCAACGATTCGTACAATTTATATTCAAATCATATGAATTATTTGCTTTGTTACTTCAGGCCGGAAAATAAATTTCCAAATAGAGTTTTTGGAGGAGCTGCAAGATCGATTAACGATAATAAAAAATGTTGTTTAGAGCTTTTTGCATATTTTCATTTCAACAACTCTGATTATAAAAGCATGAATACACATTGGTCCTGGGGATTAACGGAAACAGATGGTGATGATCTTGAGGAATTAAATGCATTTTACACAAAAAAATCAACAGGGATGATGTTGAAAGCGTTTGATCTTGAAGATGCAACGAATGGAAAAGATATTTATAAGGCGTTTGAAAAATCTGGATTGAAGCGAAATAGGTTTCTATTTTCAGTGAAGATTGATCAGAAGCTAAAAGCGATATTAATGGTAAATGTTGCAAATGTTGGGCTAAATTTATCAGATCTTACAAATGCTACAACCATAATTGTTGTGGATGAAGAGGGTTTGTCTATCGATATAATAAAAACAGCATTATCATTGTTAACTGCAAAATTAAATTTAGTAAATATTCCAGTATTGATCTACCCCTCTATTTTTGCAGAAAATAGTTCAATTGACAAGGAAAGAGAATATTGTCTTTGGATATTGGATACTCAATATGGAGATAGCTATTTTAAGTATGTGAACCGATTAACTCGCTTAATATAGAAATATTTTTTTCAATGTATTGTCTATGCATAATCCATCAATAGATAACAACACGCCAATATATAACAGCAGGATAGTTAGTACTTATATAAGGCTTATTAGAAAGGATTATCCTTTTGTAGATATTCAGGAATTATTAGATTATGCTAATATGACAACCTATGAGGTTGCTGACGAGGGACATTGGTTTTCACAAAACCATGTCAACCGGTTTCATGATAAACTTTCTCAGCTAACAAACAATGAGAATATTGCTAGAGAGGCGGGGCGTTTTGCGGCATCGCCAGAATCAATTGGTTCAATGCGGCAATACATACTGGGAATGATCAGTCCTGCAAAAGCCTATGAGATAGCGGGGAAAGCTGCTGAAAGATTTACAAAGTCTACTAACTACGAGGCCAAAAAGCTATCCTCAAATAAAGTCGAGATCAATGTAACTCCCCGTAAAGGGGTACAAGAGCAACCATTTCAATGTGAAAATCGTATCGGCTTTTTTGATGCGATATCAGTAGGCTTTACAAACAAATTGCCAACAATAGAGCATCCCGAATGCGTCTTCAGGGGAGGATCGTCCTGTCGCTATATTATATCCTGGGAAAAAAATTTTTCAGATGTGTGGAAAAGAGCACGAAACTATGCCTTGCTGTTTTTCGTTTTGGTGTGCCTGGTTGCCATTTTTATTCATCCGACCTTCATGCTCTCAGTCATTCTACCGATATCGGTTTTAATTTTATTTTTATTGAGTTCCACCAGCGAACGTATAGAAAAAAATGAGTTGAAATCCAGCTTGAGCCACCTCAGGAACTCAAGCGACCAGCTGTTGGAAAAAATAGAAACAAACTATAACAATGCGTTGATGACCAACGAAATCGGTCTGGCCATCAGCAGACATACACGCATCGAAGATGTTTTGGACAACGTCATCAATGTGTCTGAAAAGAGGTTGGATTACGACCGGGGAGTGATTCTTCTGGCAAATGAGGACAGAACCAGACTGATTTTCAGGGCTGGTTTCGGATATACAGACAAGCAGTACGATATTATTAAAAACACAGCCTTCCATCTAGACAGACCTGAGTCGACAGGTGTCTTTATTTTGTCCTTTCATGAACAGAAACCCTTTTTGGTTAACGACATTAACGATATCGAGGGTACGCTCTCACCCCGGAGCGTCGAATTTGCCAACGTACTGGAAACCAAGTCTTTTGTTTGTTGTCCCATCGTTTGCGACAACGAGTCGCTCGGCATTCTGGCCGTCGACAATCTAACGTCCAAACGCCAATTGATTCAAAGCGACATCAGTTTACTTCTTGGCATCGCATCGGTTTTGGGGATAAGCATTCGAAATGCGGAGCTTTTAGAGGCAAGAGAACGACAATTCAACTCTTTGCTCCAGACCCTGGCCGCTAGTATCGATGCCAGAGACCCCCTCACTGCCGGCCACTCGATTAAGGTGACAGAGTTTGCTTTGGGCATCTGCGATGAGATGGAACTGAGTCATGAATATCGTGAAATGATACGCGTAGCCGCCTTGCTTCACGATTATGGAAAAATTGGGGTTCCGGACGCCATATTGCTGGCTCCCAGAAAATTGACGCCAGAAGAATACGAGGAAGTAAAAACACATTCTGAAAAAACAAAAGTGATTTTGGACCAGGTCAATTTTGAAGGGATTTTCAGCCAGGTTCCCATAATTGCCGGCGCTCATCATGAAAAAATGGATGGGAGCGGTTATCCAAACGGGCTTAAAGGCGATGAGATACCACTAGGGGCAAGAATAATTGCCGTTGCCGACTTCTTCGAGGCGATTACCGCCAAAAGACACTATCGCGACCCCATGCCGTTTGAAGAGGCTGAGGCGCTGTTGAAAAAACATACCGGAAACCATTTTGACGAAGAGATCGTTTCTTCTTTTATGAGTTATTATAAGAGGGAAAACAAAATTCCTTGAAGCGATGGTCTGCACTCTCAATCTGTTTTGATGGTGGTTAAATTTCAAAACACATATTGAATTTATTGTTTAATTTCAATCTTGATATCCTTGGGTAAAGCCAGTCCAGCAGCAACATACATGGCTTTGCAGACAGCCGTCGGCACGACACATGCTTCACAGGCACCCTTTTCCACAAGAACTTTCCGGGAGATATTGAGAATCTGGCTTTCACTTTTTGGGCCTATATCCTGGTAGGCATTGATCGGGCAAATTTCTTTGTATTGCGCAGCCAGGCCTTTGATGATTTCACACGGGCTGACAACTTTAAGGTCAACATTCATGCTGTCTTCCGAAGTTGCGGTAATAATGGTTTTAAAGCCGCAGATACCAGCATCGACCTTAACCTTTGCATCCATAATTAACCTCCATGCCTTTCGAGCCTTCTCTGTCTTTAAACGTCCAGATCGATATTTCGAGTGTAATCTATCATATGCCAGGTTCGAATTGGTTAAGCAAAGCATTTTTCGACCTGGCGCTTTTTACGGCCGCGAAAGTCACCGTCGACGGCGCTTAAGGTCGGTTATCACCCGACGGGCGGCATTGTACCCGGGTGCCCCGGACACGCCCCCACCGGGATGGGCGCCGGAGCCGCACAGGTAAAGCCCTTTTACCGGGGTCTCATACTGGGCAGCCTGTGGGTGAGGCCGCATTGAAAAAATTTGGTCCATGTCGTGACGCCCGTGGAAAATATCCGATTCCGTGAGGCCGTAGATCGTTTCCAGGTCCAGAGGGCTGATCATTTGACGTCCGATGACAAGCCCGGGCAGGTTGGGCATAACCCTTGCCATGTAGTCCACGATCCGGTCGGCAACGTCCTCCTTGATGTCGTCCCAGCTTCTTTCATCAGCCATTTTATAGGGATAGTATTTGGCCAGAATGCTCACAACGTGGTGGCCCGGCGGTGCCAGGCTGTCATCCAGCGTGGAGGGAATCGTGATTTCCAGACGCGGCTCGTCCGGCAACTGACCCGTGGCAGCGGCAAAATAGTTGGCCTCCATGGCCTCGTAGCCCGGGAACATCATGATGTCGGAACGGTGCCAAGGGCCCTCCCCTGCTGGAAAAAATTTGATGTCGGGGAGCCCCTTCAAAGCCAGGTTGAGACGGAGGGAACTGTGGCCCATACGGTACTGGCGGATATCGCGTACAAAATCTGAATCGAGCTGTTCCGGCTTGATGAGTTTCAAAAAGGTGCGCTTGGGGTCCGTGTTGGCCAGGACGCAGCGGCCGCCGATGACCTCACCATCGACGAGCCGCACACCGGTAGCTCCTCCACTTTGAGTCAGTATCCTTTCCACGGCGGCGTGGGTGCGGATTTGGACACCCTTGGACTGTGCAAATCCAGCCATGGCCCGGGTAAGTGCCCCCATGCCACCCTTGACCAGGCGCCAGGCGCCCCGTTCTCCTTCGATTTCACCGATTGCGCTGTGAAGGAACGGGATGGCCGAACCCGGCTGACGAAGGCTGGCAAAGTTGCCTGAAAAACAGGCCGAGGCATACATGTTCTTGATCATGGAACTGTGGAACCAGCGCTGAATGAAATCATCGGCACTGCCCAGGAGCATCTGGAACAGGCGATGCCTCAATTCCGGTGTCAGTTTTTTAATATCCCAGCCCATACCCGCAAGCGCCGTAAGACCTTTCAGATCAGACAAACCGACCCCAAGCTTGGGCGGTTCCCGCAGCATTTGATTGCGTATGACCGCACCGACATGCTGGATGACCGCTTCAAACCGCTGCATGGCATCATAGTCAAGATCTGAAAAACGGCCCACCTCCTTGCGGTCATGCTTTTCATCACCTGTTAGGAACAGATAGTCGTTATTGCAAATGGCCAGAGTGCCGTCCATTTTCAACATCTCGAATCCGTGCTTTTTCAATTCGAGATCCTCTATGATCTCCGGTCGCAGCAGGCTGACCACGTAGGAGACCGCGGAAATGCGGTGTCCCGGATAAATTTCCTCGGTGACCACGGCGCCGCCGACCTGAGACAGCCGCTCTAGAACTATCGTTTTAAAACCCGCTTTGCCCAGGTATCCTGCCGCTGTCAGTCCGTTGTGACCGCCCCCCACGATGATCGCATCAAAATGTTCAGTCATGCCTTAATCCTATGTGCAGCCGGAATGATGTATGCAACACGCTTTAAGCCAGCCATTTCCGACCGAGCCGATGACTGGACAAGTATGTTCAAATATGCCCCGATGCCTTGACGACATCGATCATGTACTTTTTTTTCAAAGCGCCGAAAAACGATCGCAATACCCTTGGCCCTGCATGGGGGATCTTGCGGTTGACAATAAAATGCGAGGTGAATTCGTTGGTTTCACCGGCCATCAAATCGGCGATAATTCTGCCGCCCGTCTGTGTGGCGGGAACACCCTCGTTGTATCCGACACCATAGTAGATGTTGCGATGCTCGCCCATCACACCGACGGATGGTCCAAAATCGCGGGTGCCTGCCGTTGGACCGCCCCAGGCATGCTCGATTTTGATCCCGGCAAGCGACGGAAAACTTTTGATAAGATCCTTGACAATTTTATGGGTGACGGATTTGTTGTTCCCGGGAGCGATGCTGTCATTGTGATAGTATTTGGAGTCCGACCCGCCAATAATAATCCGTCCATCAGCACTGGGAATCATGTAGTTGAACAACACCCGGTAATCGGAAAGACCCCTGCGATTTTGCCAGCCAATGCTTTCCCACTGTGACTCGCTCAGGGGTTCCGTGGCCACGATGTAGGTATATATGGGAAAAACACGGTCATTAAAAAAGCCGATCTTGTGGGAATAGGCATTGGTGGCCAGGACAACCACCGGGGTTTTCACTTCCCCGAGTTCAGTGTCCACATGATGAATCTTTCCGGGAACCACACGGGTAACCACGGTGCGCTCCCTGATCTCTACCCCCATGCCTTCCACAATTTTTTTCATGCCGCGGGCCAGTTTGGCAGGGTTGAGAATGGCGCCGTGCGATGTTACGAGCCCGGCCCTAAAGCGTGATGACTTAATCTCTTTTTCAAGCGCCTTTCCTTGCAGCATCTCCACATTCAGGCCCCACTTTTTGAGGATGTGGTACTCCGCCTGCATGACTTTGACCTGGGCGTCATTCAGGGCAACATCCAGCATCCCGTTTTCTTCAAAATCACAGTCCAAACCGTGGTCGGAAATGCAATTCTTGATCTGCTGAATACCGTAAAAGCTGACATCCAGGTTTTTTTTACAGGTTTCAGAATCTTTACACTTTGGATCCAGCAGTGATGTTGCGACACAAAACCCACCGTTGCGGCCACTGGCCCCATAACCGCAGCAGGCACCCTCGAGGAGCAGGATCTTTTTCCCGGGAAATTTTCGATGGATATTGTAGGCAGATGAAAGGCCGGTATAACCACCGCCGATGATGACGACATCCGCTTTGTGCTTTCCCCGCAACGGTTCATTGATGGCTTCATTTTCAAGTCCGGCAGTCTTGAACCAAAAATTGTCAAGGAAGTATTCATACAGGGCCGGTGGCTTCAGGCCCTGTCGCCGGGTGGCTAAAGGTGAAAAGTATTTCAAGCCGTTTTTCCTTTCAATACGTTGAATCTTAGAGCGCTTTAGATCAGTATGCGGGTCTAACCTTCAAGATGGTCATTTGATTTGAGAGCCTTATCCGCCTTGCGCTGGATGGCTTCCAACTTGCCCAGAATATCGTCGTCCAGCGCGTTTTTCAAGTGGCCTGCTAGAATCTGCTCCACCTTTTCCCGGGCCTTGCTGTAAAGATCCGGCCTTCCCAGCGTTTCCCAGTGCTCGTAAGTGTTGCGGTCACAAAGCGCCGGTCGGAAGAACTCCTTGTCACGGCAGTACCTCAGGGTCCCCGGTTGTGTTAAAAAGTGCCCGCCCGGCTGGGCCCCCTTCACATCTGCATAAAGATCCTTTTCATCGCACACATCGATGCCATCCTTGTAGCGCTGGCACATGAGGGCGATCTCGTGGTCCACGACGATCTGCTCCAGCACCAGAAGTTGACTGGTGTCCAGCTCGCCGATACCGTTGATCAGATCCACACCACTCAGGACAAGCGGCAGCGTACTCAGCGTTTTTTCCATGATGGCCTGGGCACCGGGCTGCTTGGCATCGCTCAAACACCCGGCCTGGGTATTGGGCAAACCGTAAAAACGCGCCATTTCACCCAAAGCGGCATTGATCAGGGTTGTTTCGGGTGCGCCCTCGAGAAAGGTGCCGATGCTGAAATTGGTGATACCGGCTGCATGGCCTAAAATGATGGGTGTACCCGGCTCGGCCATCTGGTATAGCACCAGGGTCGACAGACCCTCGGCATTGGCCACGGCGGTGTCGCTGTAAAGACTGGCCGGACCGGTTGAGCCGGCGGCTGGCATGGGGAAGGCCAGGATGGGTACGTGAAATTGAACCAAATCCAGATAGGTGTCGCACATTTCCCGGTCGTGCGTCAGCGGTGGTATAGTGCAGTAGCAGACCGAAAATATTTTCCTTTCCTTGACCCTGTCTTCACTGCCCAGGATGGCGGTCAACCCTTCGATTAGAAACGGCACCTCCTCAGGATGGTGCAGCTCGTTCTGGATGTGCTTGGAGGAATGGATAAAGGATGTGAAGGACGGTCGGATCTCATTGTAGTTGTCAGTCGTGTCGCTGCACAAGACATTGGGCCAGACCACCGTGGCCAGCGGCATCTCTTCGAATATGCGCAGGCTGGAGACCAGATCTTCAGTCATCGCGTTGCGACGTTCACCGGTCATAAAATCAATGGCAAAAGTAGCCGCCCCATCCAGGGTATAGCCCGTATCGGTAGACGGCAGGGCAAAGTCGAATTCGGGATTCCGGGCGCCCAATACAAAGGATTTCGGTGCCGTGTTCAAGGCCTGGTTCACCATTTCCTCCGGTATTTTGGCCACTCGGGTGTCCCTGTTTATGCTAGCTCCGTTTGCGTCCAGAACATCGAGAGCCTTGTCGCTCATGAATTTTACGCCAACCTCAGCCAGAATCTTCAGGCTGTCCGCGTGGATACGAACCTTTTCTTCTTCGGACAGGATGTTCAGGTGTAACTGCATTTAGGGTACCCCATGAACATAGCTATTGGGTTAAGGGTTTGCGAATGAACCGCCGGGACGCAAAGACCGCAAAGGATGATTTTAGTAAAGATCTTGGCGTTCTTTGGGCCTTGGCGATTCAGGCTTTACTGACATATAAAGGTTCTCATCAATTCTCAAATCGCGACCGAAACCGCTTCACCGAATTGATTTCAATCTCCAGCAGATCCGCCACCCGGCGCTTTGCCAGGATACCCTCGGGGCCGCCGGCCTCCGGGGTGACCGTGCCGATACCCAGCTCTTTTCTCAGGGGATACATGACATCCTCGTCCACCAGATCCATGACCGTCACGCCCAGTTTTGCAGCCACATACGCCTTGGCCTCTGCCAGCTTCATTCTGCGGGTCATCTGCATCCAGGCAACCAGATCTCCGGCTGTCCGAATCCCACCCATACCCGCAGCAACGATGTGTGTCACCGGCATGCCAAAAGGGTCTCCGGTGCCAACCTACAAGCCATCCGCCCTGCCGATAAGGGCAAGGGCCTTGGAAGCGCGGCTGACACAGTCGATGGGCACCTCCAGGAGCATGGGAATGCCGCAGACCCCCATGCCTACGTTGGGGTGAACCGGTATTTCGGCCCTTTTGACAGTCTCTTTTACCATGGTGAGCGACTTGGCCAGATTCCAGGGAAATGACTTGGATGTATCCACGTTGATGGCCGGGCCGAAAATGTCGGCCCCCACCGATTCAACCAGCTTCACCTGGTCGTGTGGGAACAACCCGGCCAACTGCTGTCCGTCGAATGCAATTTCCCCGTGCATGCCCAAGACGAATTCACTGGCCATGCCGATGATGACGGCCATGCCCGGTGCATCCCTTTTTAGCTGCCGGGCCGCTTTCAGGGTGGCGTAAAACTCGGCATCCCCTGTAGATCCGGCCGTGTCGAAATTGAAGCCTTCGCATCCCATGGCATTGAGCTCCCTGCCGATATAGACCATGTCGTCGCACAGTTGCGCGGCAGCATCCTCCTGAGCCTGCTGGGCTGCCTTGATCTTTCCGGCCGGCATCAAATCGGCCGGATTTGGAAAAGGTCCGTCGGGCTGAAAGTACTGCCCCATGTTGGGTTGTGAACCGTAGAACAGCGGGGCCGTGGTCAGCATGGAGATGTTGTGGTAGGACTGCAGCTCAACGTCCAGGATGGCCTTGACCGGCTTGAAGCTGTAATCGCTGTGCCCCAAAGAGCCGGTGTCTGCGGCCATTGCCCTTTCGTAGGACAGAACTGAGGCCTGCCTGCCGATGGAAACACCGCTGCCGCCGTCGGCCTCGGTACCGGCAAAGCACTCGGCGATGCCATCGTCGGTGACGATCAGTTCATGACCGTGGGGAACACTGACGACCCTCCCCGGTTCGGCGATGATGGCGAACAGTTCATCGGCTTCGTTTTCCGTCAATCCTGGGATGCGGGCCAATTCGGCAGCATTCTGAATCCCTTTGGCGATTTCCTCTCTGATCTCCGAAGGCGTCATGGCGATGCGTTCGCCATCACCCATCCGGGTTAAAATGGGTTCCGACATGGCTGGCTTTCCTCCTCTTTAGAATTGACGTTGATACATGGGCACATCACACAGCCATCGCACGGCCCTTAATTTACAAGTCCGAAATCTCCTTCTCATAGGACTTGATGATTTTTTCAGCCGCCTTGACAAGACCGTCATCCAGCGGCGGCACCACATGGTCGGCAAGGGTTTCCCTGACGACTTTGTTGGCCGCTTCGGCCATTTCCTTCTCATCGAGGGACAGCAGGTCAAGCTTGGCCTGATCCCACTGGGTCAGATCGCTTCTCAGGTAAGTTAAGGTGTGGTCGCTGGACAGGAAATCTCCGCCGTGACCCACGGCCCGGATCGCGTCAAGGCCCATCATCTCCTCGCTGATCTCCACCGATTTAAGAAAGTCTTTGAAAAAATCCCACATGTAGGCATCGATGACCAGCTGCTCGAAGGATACCCCCTTGGCATTGTCGATGCATCCCATGCCGGTGATGATGTCGGTGTAAGCTGTCGGGCCGATGAACTGGTTGGCGATGTACTGCACACCCTCCAATCCACCGCTTACATTATCCCCGAAACCCGTATCGGCCACCAGGCAGGGCAGATCATAATGGCGGGCCATCTGCCCCAGCCCGAAGCTGACCAGGGCTTTTTCCGGAGCGCCGTAGTTGATATTGCCGGTGAGCATGTCCATGGGAGCGGATTCGGAGGTGTAGACATGCGGTGCGCCCGGGGATGCCGCCTGGGTAATTACCAGGCTGGCCAGGTTTTCGGCATTGGCGTTCATCATCATGCCGGCTACGGTTACCGGGGCGGACAAACCGCCCAGGGACATGGACATTGAGCAGATGGGGATGCCCGCCCGGGCGAACTCGACCTGGGCTTCGATGGCGCCGGCTTCAAAGGAGAGCGGCGCCAGAGGGCAGCTGATCACCGACATCAGGGGGCGCGTCTTGAGAGCTTCGCGACCACCGGCGACGAGGGCGGCCAGTTCGATTTGGACCTGTGCGTCCCGGGCACTTTGCACGGTGACACCCTGGACATGCTTTAGCGTATTTTGCATGGTTTGCCAAAGCTCATGCGGCCCATGGGCCCTTTTGGGGACATCGTTGGCCGTTAGGGCGGTCCATAAAAAATCCGGGCTAAGCGCATCGCTGAGCCTAGAAAATTCGGCTATGTCGCGGCATGTGGAATGACGGTATTCACCGGTTTTATAATCGGTGACGAAAACAGCCAGACCACTGGTAGTGGCATAGGGATAGGGATGGGCCGGCAGGGTCAGGTCGTGCTTGGAATCTCGGGCACACAGCTTGAACGTCTTGGGGGCCATATTCAGCGCGTCTGTCACGACCGTTTCGGATAGTTTGGCCACACCGGTGTCGAAATCGACATGGGCCCCTTTGGCCGCCAACAGCTTCAGGGTCGGAATGCTGTGCACCTTGATGCCGATTTCTTCCAGGGCCCTGAGGCTTTGGGTGTGAATCAATGCTATCTCGGATTGACTTAGAAATGTCATTTTTGCGTTGGCCATAATGTCTTCTCCTCCGTAAATCAGCCGACCGCACCTGGTGACAAACCGTTTATGCGCCCGGTGTCCCCCAGTCATAACGCTCCCGGATGATCCGCCGGATCAACGCGGTTTCAATGTGCTTGATGCCTTTGATCGCTTCGATTTGAGTGAGCAGCTGGTGCATTTCGTCAATGGATTCCACGAAAGTTTCCAGCTCGATGGTGCGTTCCCCGATCATCTGGGCAATATAGGACAGGCGATCGAGTTTTTTCAGCTCCGTGATAATCTCTTCGATTCGATCGCTTTCGGTAGAAAGGCTGATATTGGCGGCTATGCCGAATCCCAGCTTGAAGGGGTTACCTACGGCCACGATTTGGATAAAGTCGCCATCGATCAATTTTTTCAGGCGGTAGCGGACCGTTGCTTCGGAAACGCCAGTTTGTTTTGCTATTTCAGAGCTGGGCATCCTGCCGTCCTTTTGAAGCAGGCCGATGATGTTAAGGTCTGTCCCGTCCAAACGTTCCCGCATAATATCTTCCCTTCACGTTTTGCATTGTAATTTATTGTAGCCTTATTATTTATTTTTCGTCAAGTAAAAAGATAATTATTTGCGGTATCAGTAAATATATTATTGACAATCGTTAATTTTTTCTTTAATATTTTTAAAAAATTAACTTGAGGAGAGGACCAAAATGAAAAAAGTGCTCATCATTGGCGCAGGGGCGCAGGGCAATGTCATCAGCGGTGTCCTGGCCAAGGCTGAAGAGGTCGGCGAGATTACCCTAGCGGATATCGATCTGGAACGAGCCAACGAGGTTGCCCAATATGTCGGTTCCAAAAAGATCAAGACTGCGACCGTTAATGCCGCAGACAAGAACGATGTCGAAACCCTCATGAAAAAGGGTGGCTATGACATGGTGGTCAACGCCACCCTGATGACCTTCAACCGGCAGATCCTGGAAGGGGCTCTTACTGCCGGCATCCACTACCTGGACATGGCCTCCAACGATTTTTTCACCCAGAAGGATGGTAAGGAGTACCTGGTGGAGCAACTGGAGTATGGCGAGGCCTTCGAGAAAGCCAGTTTGACAGGTAACATACTGGCCGGCGGCGATGCCGGGCTCGTCAATGTCATGGTCCGGGAGGCGGTCGATGAACTGGACGAAGTGGATTATATCGGCATCAAGGACTACGGTGTGACGGAGTGCGACGAGCCGGTGGCCATGTGGTCTTTCCAGACTTACCTGGAGGACTGTGCGGATGAGGCCGTTTACTGGGAAAACGGTGAATATAAATACGCCCCCCCGTTCAGCGGTGAAGAGGACTACTATTTTCCCCATCCCCTGAACCTCACCGGCAAGGTGTTTTATCACAACCACGAGGAACCGGTGACCCTGCCCAAGTTTCTGGGCAAGCCGGTGAAGTATGTTGACTTCAAGATGGGGGACCCGGACAGTGCCACCTGGCAGTTCCTTCTGGAGGGACTGAATCTGATGGACGATACGCCTCAAGATGTCAACGGTTGCCAGGTCAGCCCCAGGGACATCTTCTGCCGGCAGCTACCACCGACCCTGACACCAAAAAAGTGCATTGACTTGCTAAAGGAAAACCGGCTCAAGAGCCAGGCCGTGCTGGCCGTGGATGTCAAAGGCAGAAAAGACGGCAAAAACCTGCACTACAAGATGTGGACCGACAGCCCCAATGTCGCTCGTGCTAGCAGCATCATCCCAGGCACCAACGATGTTTCCTGGATTACCTCCGTCCCGGCCTCGGTGCTGGCCCTCATGATCCTGCGCGGCCAACTGAAGCGTACGGGCGTGTTTCCCTGCGAGGTTCTGAACAAGCAGCAAAGGGAACGCTTTTTCAAGGGCATCAAGGAATGGGAAGTTGTTATTCACAAACAGGTAACATCGGATGTGGTCTAGGTCTATTTTATCGGAACCGCTGAAGGACGACGACGAAATAGGGACAATAACGGGTTTCACGGATGAGACCCCAGTGTAATCATCTTCGAAGGCACATCCGCATTGCCCAGGCTAAACAAAGAATATAAAGGGGGTGTTTATGATTACACAGAGTCAGTTTTTATCTCCGGAAGAACAGCAGATCATTCACGATGACAGCTTAAAAATATTAGCTGAGGTAGGGGCGCTGTTTCACAGCGACCGTGCCCTGGATATCCTAGCCAAAAACGGTGCCAGGGTAGACAAAGCCGGCAAAATAGCCAGAATTCCGGAGGAGATGGTGTCACAGGCCTTGAAAACAGCGCCCAAATCCTTTGTTCTCGGCGCCAGGGTGCCGGAAAACGACTTTTCCCTGCCGTCCACCTACAGTGGTCATGTGCTGGACAACGGCGGAATTTTCACCCGTGACTTTATAACCGGTGAACGGCGTAATGCCAACTTCCAGGATCACAGGGATTTCCTGCGGGTCTTTGATGAGATGAAGCTGGCTGCGGTTGTCTGGGGCACCACGATTCACGAATTTCCCAACCACTCGGCCGGTATCCGTACAGACCTGACTTCTTTTATGTATTCTTCTCTCCACATCCAGAATGAATTGGGCGGTCCCGAAGAAGTGCCCTATCTCATCGAAGGACTGGAAGCCATCCTGGGGAGTGCCGATGCGGTCAAGGAGCGCAAGATCTATTCGGTGGTTTACTGTACCCTGGCGCCCCTGGTGCACGAGGGCCATATGTGTGACGCCTATTTGGACCTAATTCAGTACCACCAGCCCATTTGCCTGTTTCCCATGCCTTGTTCCGGCTCCACCGGGCCGGCCAGCCTGTACAGCAACATCGCCCAGGGCAATGCCGAAGCGCTTTCATCCCTGGTGCTCTTCCAGATGGCCGAACCAGGCTGTCCCATCATCTTCGGAGATGCGTCCGGCAGCACAGACTTTGCATCCGGGAATTTTGTGGAAGGCTCTCCCGAAATGGTGCTGCAGACGGCCGCCAGGGGTGAGATGGCCAGGTTTTACGGTCTGCCCAACGAGCAGGCGGGCTGTTTGACCGATGCCAAGGATCACGGTCCCCAGGCCATTCTAGAAAAAGTGGTCACCACCCTGCCCTTGGCCATGAGTGGAGCGGATCTTATTCAGGGTCCCGGCGCTCTGGAAACCAGCAATATGATGACCTTGGAGCAGATCGTAGTGGATGACGAGATCGCTTGTTTCTGCAAGCGCATTCGGGACGGCATAGACATATCGCCAGCCAAGGGTTATTTAGGAGATATAAGAGAAGTGGGGCCTAACGGGCATTTCCTGATGCAGCCTAACACTCTTTCCGCCTGCCGTAGCAGCGAATTTATGATACCGGCCCTGTGTGATCGCAACACCTTCGAGCAGTGGGTTGATTTAGGGCGACCGGATATCTATGACCGGGCCAGAGAGCGTGTGGAGGAGATTCTGGCATCCCCTCAGAAAAACCCACTGCCGGAGGACGTTGCCGGCAAATTGGAAGATATCATGCGCAAAGCAGATGAAGGATTGAAATAGCCGGTCATTTATCAGCAATTAGCAGCAGACTTTGGGCAGCAGGCTGTGGGGACCTATTGGTTTTTAAACGGTTTTATGGCTTTACAGAATAGATAAATGGTGGCAAAAACGGCATCTATATCCGGCTTTATTAATAATGCCGGTCGTAAAAGGTGACAACAGCTTCTATTTGGAGGGGTAATGACTCATTTTGCGAACATTAAAGTGACACCGTACTGGATGGACCCTCATCCAACAAAGAAACGGTATGCCGACCGGGAAATGCCGAACAAAACCGATGTCCTGGTTGTGGGCAGCGGCTATACCGGCGTGGTTACGGCGCTTCTGCTGAAGAAAGCGGGCGTGGACGTCACCTTGATAGATAAAGAAAGAATCGGCTCCGAAGCCAGTGCCAAGAACGGGGGCATGGTGCTCAGCGGCCTGAGCGTCAGTCTTTTTAAGGTTCTGAAAAAATTCGGGCAGGAAAAATTGGTGCGTTTTTTCAGGGAATCGCTTGAATCCATAGACTGCGTTGAAAGGCTGGTGGGCGAGGGAAACATCGATTGCCACTTTGCCAGAAACGGATTTCTGGAGGCAGCCTTCAAGCCCGCCCACTACGAGGGGCTGAAGGTCGAACAGGAATTTCTGGCCACAAAACTCAATCACACCACCTCGCTGGTCGGACCTGAGGATATGCGCGCCGAGATCGGATCGGACTTTTACCACGGCGGACTGGTCGAACCCATGAGTGCCGGCTTACACCCGGCCAAATATATTGCCGGTTTGATACGCATGGCCGATGAGGCCGGCGTAGACCTGCACGAAGGGGTAGAAGCCCACCAAATCGACAAGGTTGGGGGGAAAATGAAAGTGTTCACCAACCGGGGGACCGTTGCGGCGGACCACGTGGTTGTCGGCACAAACGGCTACACCACCAACGTAACTCCCTGGCAAATGCGCCGTGTCGTTCCGGTCGAAAGCTTTATGATTGCCACGCAGGAACTGCCGGCGGAAATCGCCAAGGGGCTTGTGCCCAAAGACAGGATGATTTTCGATACCAAACGGTTTTTGTATTACTTCCGCCTTTCCCCCGACGGCAAACGCATGCTCTTTGGCGGGCGCCCAAAACAGGCCTGGAAGACGGCCATTCACAAGGCAAAAGCCATGCGTAAAGAAATGCTCAAGGTGTATCCGCAGCTTGAAAAATATGTCATCGACTACTGCTGGTTTGGAAAGGTCTGTTTCACCGTGGACCGTTTTCCCATTATCGGTCAACGCGGCGGGATGGCTTATGCAATGGGATATTGCGGCCACGGTGTGGCCATGGCCACCTATTTGGGCTTTAAACTTTCGGAAATGATCTTAGGCAAGGGGCTGAACACCGTATTTGCCGACAAGAAATCCATTCCGATCCCTCTATACCGGGGCTATCCATGGTTTCTGCCAATGGCGCACAACTATTTCAGGTTCCTCGACCGGATCAAATAGCCTGTTGCAGAGGGGTAATGATGATGCAGATAAAAAAATTGAGCTGGGCGGTTAAGGTTCCATTTGAAAAAACTTGCGGTGCGGCTTCTTTTCGGCGGTCGGGCTAAAATTTCAACGGCCCCCATCGTCCATGCCGCTTTATTCAGGCAAACCCTGATTGCTTCCGGCCCTTCATTTATTTTATCGCCCTTAGCCAAAGCGGTATTTTACCCCGTAGCCGCCCATTGGATAGGACCATTGGATGGCGTCCCTGGGGCAGATGATGCGGCAGGCCCCGCATTCGAGGCAGCCTTCGTAATTGAATACCAGCTCTTCTCTTTTCCCATCCCATTGGTAATTCTCGGCACTGCAAACGACCAGGCAGGGACGGGTTGTGCACTCGCGGCACAGTTCCTTTTTTACAACGATGTGGGCGTCCTTGTGGGTTTTGATTTTTACAAAGGCCATTTTGTCATCGACAGACAACCTATTTTTTCCACTCATAATATCGGCTCCTCGTTTTTCTCTTAATCGCTTCGGCAAATCGTGCCGGGAAAAGGCATAGTTTAATAAAAAAAGTGACCGGCCAGCGCAGCCACACGGGCAATCTGAATTGTCCGATGCCTAAATAGAGTTCAATCGGCAGAGAAAAGAAAGGCTCGGAAAGATACTGTACATCCGTAAGCCACCACCGGTTGTAAAGATCAGCCGCTGTTTCCATCTCGCAAGTCGAAGCGGATCTGTTCGGGCCGGCATAGTAGTCGCTTTCCCTCCGGCTTCTGTGTATCATGCCAAGTAAGGCCGTAGTGTCTAGGTACCTGACATAATGTTTTAAGCTGCGTTTGCTGAAGTCTTGCTTTTTAACGGCATCTCCGATGGTTTCCGCCGCCATCATTCCGGACAGGATACAGGTAGGCACCCCCATACCGGTAGTGGTGGCTGTAATGCCGCCGGCCTCACCACAGAGAATCACCCCGTCTCCGTAAAGGTTCTCCGGCGGTATCCTGCCGCCGTCGGACAAAATGTGGGCCTGGTATTCCCGTAGCACAGCACCTTTGATAAGGTTGTTGACATAAGGGTGCTCTTTGAGTTTATCCAGCTGCTCATGCAGCCGGATATGCTTCTGTTGCAGTTCATCCAGGCGGGCAAAAACCGCCAGGGAAATGCTGTCCCTGTTGGTGTACATTGTTGCTGAAAATATATCCAATTCATTCAACCGGTAGCAGTAGATGCCCTGCTCGCAGGCGATGCCGTCTGTCAGCTGGAAGCGTTCGTTGATGACAGCGGCGGGAAGGTCGAGCACCTCCTTGACAGCCAGATAACACCGTTCAGGTTTCCAGGTCGTAACCAGTCCGGATTTTTCACCGACAACGGTGTGATAACCGTCCGCACCCACGACCACATCGGCATACAGTTCTTCTTCTCCCACTTTGACCCCGACCACCTGGTCGCCGTCTTTAATCAAGTCGCCCACCTTCATGCCGCTCATTAGCTGAACGCCGGCATCAACGGCCTTCTTTGCAAACCAGGCATCGAACTTTCTTCTGAAGGCGGTAAATGCTATCGGGTCATCGACCCAGCGGTAGTTGTGGCTTGTAAGCGCCTTGGAATCGTTTGGGCCCAGATACACCTGGTCCGTACGCACGACCATTCTTTCAAAAGGCAGATCCTTTCTGAAATCCGGAATCAAGCGTTTTAACTCAGCCGCATACAGTACAAAAGAAGACACATTCTTTTCACCCGGCACCCGTCCCCGCTCGAACAGAACGGTCTCGACCCCCTTGCGGGCCAGAGCAAGTGCACAGGCCGAACCGGCAGGGCCGGCACCGACCACGATGCAAGTTACTTTATCCATGCTTCATCCTTTTCCGTGTTGCCTGTCAGGGTGAATATACCGGTTTTGTTGCCGCATCCAACCACTCATGGTCCACTTGGATTTGGGTCCATTTTCTGGAAAAGAAGCCGGCGAACATGAACAGGCTGTGAAAAACCAGGTAAAGGGCAAAGGCGCTCCAGGCTCCGTAGATTCCGAAATCGAACACCCGCGTGAACAAAAGGGTGCAGCCAATGATACACACAACATTGGTGGCAATTTCGGATATGAGTACATAGCGCCCCCAACCGTTGTGGGTAAAAATAACCTCAAAAGGAAACCCGACCGCCTCAATGAGTAAAAACGGGGCAAAAAACCGCAGGGCCTTTGACCCGGCTTCCACCAGAGCGGCATCCGCATTGAAGACACGCACGATGTGATCTGGGAAAAAGAAGATCAGCCCAAACATTACGACACCGATCAGGATGGCGATGACTTCCGAAGCATAGGCATAGCGAACGGCTTCCCTTTTCTTTTCTTCTCCCAGGGCATTACCCACCAGGATGGAACCGCCTTCGGCAAAGCCGCCCACCATGGTCCTTTTCAGGACGAATATGGTAAATACGATGTGCGTTGCAGCCAGATACAGGATGTCGAGGTTGGCGATCATGGATTCATAATAGAGGAATATGAAAAGGGCCGAACCCAATTGGGCGATAATGGGGCTTGCTGAACGCAGAATGCCGTTGATGATATCCCCACGCAGATTTGTAAACGTCAGGCAATGATAGGGCCTTACATCTGTTGCCAACAGGGCATATCCGACCAGAAAGACCGTGCCCAGGCTTTGGGCGATGACCGTTCCCAATGCCGCGCCCATAATACCTAAAGCCGGGAACCCGAATTTACCAAAAATAAACATGTAGTTGAACACGACGTTCACCAGGTTCAGACCGATCGTCGCCACCATGATGATCTTGGTTTGGTTGACCGCTGCCAGAAAGCCATAGATGGCATAAAAAACGCAAGCAAGCGGCATGGCCCATTTGAGGGTGGCGATATAGGCATAGGCCAGCGGTATCAAGTCCTTGTCGTCTAAGAGCATGTTTAATATGGGTTTTGCAAACAGGCCAACGGCAATGGCGCCGCACCCGACCACGACAGACACGATGAGGGCGTTGTCCAGGGTCTCGCCGGTGCGCTTTTTCAAGGCTTTCAGGGTGGCTGGATTCCGGTCAGCTTCTTTCTTTTGTCGGCCGAACCGTCGAGAGGCAATGGACTGGGTTCCCGGCGCCAGGGGCCAAACGATCACCCACAGCAGTTCACCGAAGATGGTGGCGATGCCGATGGCTGCCAGGTAATCGGTTCCCAGCCTCCCCACCATGACAGAGTCGGCAAGGACCATTAGAAATTCCGACACGAGTCCGGCTAAAAGGGGCGCTCCCAGAATAAGTATTTTTTTTAAATGGCTGTGATTCATATGTTTTCGAATCGGCCTATCGAAATTAACACGAAGTTGTGTATATTTCGTTAAATATATGGGTTGATAGTTGCGATTGTCAAGAATATATTAGCGAAATACGAAAATTTAAAAAACAGCTGTGGCGTGTCCGGCGGCGTGGCGAATAGAGGGAACTACACTTGGGAGGGAGCGTCCGCCTGTTTGAAGCGGGCGTCAGTCGGCGGTTACAACCTTGGGCAGCGGTTTGATGAAGTTTTGTCTCAGGCTGTAGGTGTAGGCCCCCTGGTTGGGAACCATCAGGATGTCACCTGTCTCGATGGCCGTGCCAAAGTAGAAGTAGCCCCATACATCGTGGGGTGTGCATAGGGAACCCAGGATGTGACATGGGGTTTCCGTCAGCGAAGGGCGGGTCAGGTTTAGCAATGGAAAGTAGTCGCTTTCAAAGCGCTCCCAGCCAATGGCGTTGGTTCCGGCATCGGTGATCACCAGGTCCGGCGCTTTTTTGTCTGCCACGGTGACCAAAAGGTGCATGGCTTCATGACTGAGCCAACGGCCGGGTTCAATACAGATGCGGCCAGGCAATATGGAAAAAAGATGTTCATGGATGGCTGCGCCCAGCTGTTCGGCGACGCTTTCTATGGGAACGGCCGGGAGACAGTGGTGGGATGCGGGGCACTCCGGTGCATACCCCAATGCCTGTCTTGCGCGTCCGGGCGGGGTGGCATCGGGGTGCAGCCATTCACCTTCTTCGGGCCAATAACCGCCGCCGATATCGATAAATTCAATGGCCTTCCTATGGGCGGGTGACAGTCTTCCGATGGTCTTGCCGAGCTTTTGGATAAAGGCGATCTGGGGGCGGGGGGACAGGTTCCAGCTGGTATGAAATTGCAGCCCGCTCAAGCGGATGTATGGGCAGCGGTTCGCCGTCCGGAAGAAATCCTCGATCGCGTCCACGGAGATACCGAATTTGCGCCAAAGTCCACTGGGATTCACGGTCAGGCGCACGCCGCAGTTCACCGTCTGCTTCAGCCTGGATGCCACCGCTGCCAAGCGCTCCATCTCACCCGGACTGTCCATCAGGATGGTCACCCTGTCGGCATGCCTTGCTGCCAGAAGCAGTTCATGGCCAACTTTTCCCGGACCGCTGAAGACGATCTCCCTGGCATCCAGCTCAAGGGCCATTTTGAGCTCAAGCCCGCTGGAGACATCCAGGCCAAAGCCGCGCGCCAGCAGGCATCTGGCCACATCGGGGTGGTTGTTGCTCTTTACGGCATAGTAAAAGCCCACTGGTGAAAAGACATTTTCAAAGGCGGCTTTGAGTCGATCGGCTCTGGCCTTCAGCACGGCGGTGTCCAGCAGGTAGAGGGGGGAGCCGTGGGTTCGGACAGCTTCCAGGAAGCGCCCGCGCTGTTCAAAATAAGGGGCGACAAAGGCCTTAAGCTTATCTGCCGACAATTCAGGCACAGGATGGGATAAGAGATGGCTCAGGGAGCGCTGCAAATCTTCGTTGGACGGGCCCATATCAGGCCACCTCCACCGGGATGCGGTCTAAAAGTTGGTTGCACTGGGCGTGAATATCCGCGCTGTCATCCGGAGCAAAGATCATGTGTCCCAGAAGCCATGATTCATAATCCGCGGGTGGCAAGGTGATCCGGTGGCCAGGCTGTTGAATCACATGTATTTCCATTACGCGCGGGTCGCTTGCGACGGTGTCGACGTCGACACTTCTGAGCGTACCGCTGCGCCTGGCCAGCACCCTTACCCCCACCAGGCGTTTTGCCGAGGAAAGCGGTGGCGGCGGCTCGATTTGCTGCCGGGAAAAATCGATCTGCAACTTGAGTATGTCCAGACCGTATCCGCAGCGCAGTAAAAAGGGCAAACAGTCCCCTCCCGGTCGAGGAGCCAGTTCCAGCAGAACGATGGTATCCCCACTGATAATAAAATCGAGCATACACACGGCACGTTCGAGCCCCAGGGCCGCTGCACATTGATATAAAAGTCGGTTAAAACGCTTTTCACTCACCCATACAGGCAGTTGTGCGGGCAGTAAATAACCCAAAATTGTACCGAACGGTTCGGTCGGCGATTTTATTTTTCGGGCCAGACGGATAACCCGGGCTCGTCCATCCTGCAAAATAAAGTCACAGCTATACTCATGCCCTTCTATAAACCCTTCGGCCATGATCAAAGGACCGACAGCCGGTATCAAGGATCTGTAGAGTCTGTGTTTGCAGCGTTCCTGCAAGCCTTTATGAATTTGATCATAACGATCCGCGCAGGCTTGCGCATCGGTGCATTCGAAGACCAATTCACTGCCGCTGCCGTTGGTTGGTTTGAGCACCACAGGACCGCCGACCGTTCTGAAAAAATCGATGGCCTCGTCTGCCGATCCAACGATGGCAGCAGGCGCCGTGCTTAATCCGTGTTTCAGCCAAAGATGTTTGGCCGTTAATTTGTCGCGGCAGTTGCGTACGGCCTTCACCGACGGATAGGGCAATGAAAAGTGCTCCGCCAACACTGCCGTCAGTTCCATGGATTCGCAGTCAAAGCAGGCAATTCCCTCTAGGGCCAGGCCGTGTATTCTGAGGTGTTTTTCAAGCAGTCCGAGCGCCCCACGGTAATCGGTCAGGTCGCAGCACAGCTCGTCGGAAGGCTCCGGAGATCCTTCGGTGGCCGCGCGGCGAACCTTTGCGTCGGTGAAAAAGAGAGCCTGTCGCGGGCAGGAATGCTGGATCCACTCGATATAGTCCGGCGTGGTGCCGACCACCA
This sequence comes from Deltaproteobacteria bacterium, assembly GCA_022340465.1. Classification (NCBI taxonomy): domain Bacteria; kingdom Pseudomonadati; phylum Myxococcota; class Myxococcia; species Deltaproteobacteria bacterium. The sequence continues at coordinate 22,709 of JAJDNW010000024.1, forward strand.
GGATCCTGAGATCAGGCTGCGAAACTGGGCTGCCTGAACCAAAACTGTGATTCATGCCGGATCTCCATGGTATGCGGCCGTTGTATCTGGAAAAGTGGTCGGGGGGTAAGGTGAAAGCGCTGCTTCCAGTTAAAATCACCGCAAAGAAAATCTACCAGGGCGATCTTCCGGTCGCAGGCCCACTCAAGGTGGTGCAGATTGATCATTTTTGCCACCCCTGGAAAATCTGCGTGGGTTCCTCCGGCAAGCACGGAGTAGGTGTTGTTCCAGACGGCTCCCATGTCAACCGCTGCCACACGGCCTCCTATCAAAACGGTGGTGACCCGCAACATGTCGTTGGCCAGAAGCCATGCGGCCAAGCTCTCGAAGGCACCTAAAAAACGAGTGTCGTAAAAGTAAGATTTGTCTTTATAGTACTCCAGGTTCAGGCGAAACATCCATTCCAGATCAGGCGCGTGGTTGTGCCGAAATGAGATGCCGCTGCTTTTAAGATGGTTGATCTCACTGTTCAGTTTTTTCCGCGATTTGCCGGTAAACGTGTTCCAGTAGCCCTGCATTGCAAACTGGTATTGACCGGGAAAGAAGAGATAGCCGACCTCGTCCTCGGTCGTTCGGCGTGCCATTTCCAGCCGGTGGTTCGGGCATAGATAACGGATCTGCGTACCCTGGGGCATCTGGTCCAGAAGCGCTCTGGCAGACGCGGAATCGGCAGCAACGATTTTGTTTTGTTCAAGCCACGTTTGTCCGTGCCACACCTCGCCGGGAAAGTGGCCGAAACAGTCTTCTTCGTCGATCCAGCTCAATGCAAGCAGGCCACATACCCGATGCCCCCGGGTGGCGACTAGAAAGTGGGGCTGATGGTGATAGTGCCGCTGAAAACACTCCCGGACCGGCCAAAGGTCGAAGATGCACTGCCGGGGCCATTGCCGCTTCCACAGTGATTCGGCCCTGTCGAGATCATTACACACGTGAATTTTGGGAATCATGGACCGCCCTTTCTTTTAAGGCTTTCCCGCAGGAGCGGTAAGCACTATTTTGGATTGGATCTTTTTAGAATGAGTTTCAGCAAATTGTGTGCCAACCGCGGATATTTTTCTAACCATTCGTTTTATCTATTATTTTAATATAGAGACTGCTTTTGAGGCTTCAATTAGTGGTATTTAGATACTTAAATATAAAATATCGGTATTAGATTACCATTAAATTCAGTTAGGTTTCTTTTTTCTCTTATCACGGATTCAAGCCATCGGAAAAATGATCTATTGCCAATCATATAAAATAGATATGTTGTATTAAAAATCCGTTAAGGCGCATCGTGGATTATTTGGTTGCATTAACGTACCGGTTGTCATATCTTTCACAAACGGCCAGAAAACGGTAACTAATTGCCGATAAAAGGAGTCGGTGGTGATAATAAGGGTTGCACTGGCGATTGAGGACAATCGGTTGCTCGGCTATCTGGAGCGCAAGCTTTCAGCTTCGGACGTACGCATCGAAGCCATTGGGGGGCATCAAGCTGTGTGGGAAAAGCTGATGCGAAGCGCCTGTGATGTTATCATTATCAACGAAGCGCTGATCCCTGGAGCGACTGAAGACGGCATAATAATGCTCAACGACTTGCCGGAAAATCCTACCACCATTGTGATTCTGGACAGAGATGTGGCCGAGGACCACGCACAGCTGACAGCCGCCGGTGCCGATTTGGTCCTCTATGGCGGCATATCCAAAAAAAGCATGTCTGAAGCGATTGAAACCGCGTTGGATTCCAGGCGCCAATATATCCAGGGCCGGCGATTTGACCGCCGCGGAGCATCGGAGCCCAAGCTTGCCGATTTTGTGTCGGAGAGCCGTGCGATGCAGCTGTTCATGGAAGATGTACAGCAGGTCATTGCCAACGATACGCCCATTTTGCTTTTGGGTGAAACAGGGGTAGGCAAAGAGCATCTGGCCAAAGCGATCCATGCTCAAAGCCCTCGATCCGCAGGACCCTTCATAACCGTCAATATGGCGGCCATGCCCGATCAGCTACTGGAAAGCGAGTTGTTCGGCCATGAGCAGGGCGCGTTTACCGGCGCCATACGCTATCGCCGGGGCGCATTTGAATTGGCCCACGGCGGCACCATTTTTTTAGATGAGATTGGAGAGATGCCCCTGCATCTGCAAACCAAGTTGCTGGGTGTTTTACAAAACTATGAAGTCAAACCGGTGGGGGGGGAGACGACTATCGGCCTGGACGTGCGTGTCATTGCCGCCACCAATCAAAATCTGGAAGAGCGGATCAATAATGGCAGCTTCCGGCAGGATCTCTATTATCGTCTCAGCGTGCTGACGCTCGATATTCCCCCGTTGCGACATCGCAGGGAAGATATTCCAGCCATGGTGAGGCGCTTTGTGGCATATTACCGCTATAAAATAGGCCGGGAAATCAACACGGTCCAGGATCGGGCCCTCAAGGCCCTGTGTGAATACGACTGGCCGGGAAACGTCCGGGAATTGATGAATGTGGTCGAACGCGCTATCCTGCTCAGCAAGACCGACGAAATCGGCATGGCCGAACTGCCCCAAGCCTTTCATGGGGATACCACCGATGACCTGAACCTCTTTTCAGGGCCGTCTATCGATTGGCAGGCATTGTTTGAGAAAACCCTTCCCGAAGTTCAGCAAATTGCCTTGGAGATGGTGGAGCGGCGCTATTTGAGGTCGGTGCTGCAAAAAACCCAGGGTAAAATCAATGTAACCGCTAAAATTGCCGGGATTCATCCCCGCGGCCTGTATAACAAAATGAAACGGTATGGATTGAACAAGGAAGATTTCAAGTGACAGGGCATTCAGGTCACTGTCGCCCGGAAGCCAACGATTGTCCGCCCACGGGTGAGAAATTTGTTCGCGAGCATTAGGATGTAAAAAATGATGGAAAAACGAATCGACGCCACAGACATGAGAATCATCCGCCTGCTGCAGCAGAACGGGCGCATGTCCAACACGGACATCGCCAAAAAAGCGGGTATTTCCGAAACCACCGTTCGCTACCGCCTGCAAAGGCTCACCAAGGAAGAATTCATCCAAATCGTGGCCATGGTCAACCCCTTGAAGCTGGGGTTCGGTATCGAAGGCAGCATTCGCATCAAGGCAGACATCAAAGCCATCCACAAGATCGCCGAAAAGCTCAAAGCCATCGATTCCCTCTACTTTGTCGCCCGCAGCATGGGCGTGTATGACTTCGAAACCGAATACTACGTCAAATCGTCGACCGAATTGAAGACGTTGATCGACACCATCAACGCCATCGAAGGCGTCTTGGACACCGAGGTTTCCACCGTCCTGGACTATGTCAAGGAGCGTTATGACTTCGGGGAGATAGGTGAGGGATAGCGCCTCGGAGCAAATCGTCACGGCACGAATTTATCGCTTCTGGCACGGTGCGGTAAAAATTTTCCAGCTTGGCTTTCAGTCGATATGCATCGCAGCGCTGTTATTGCAGGCGCTCTTCCACGATCCGATCCACGGTAATATCCAGCTTAGCCGCCTCCCTGAGGTAGTAAGCGCGCTGTTGGTCGTCAAGCACTTCGGGCGGGAACAACCCTTTCTGATGGATTTTGTCGTTCACGAACATCTTGGTGAACAGCGCTCCGCACTGGCCGGTCAGATAGGTTTCGGCTGTTAAACCCGCCTTTTCGAAAGCTTCGGCCACCCCGGGCGCATTGACGTAATTGTCTATCCGCACCGGCTTGCCATCTTTGGCTCCGTCTACTCGAATCAGGAAGGCGCCTTCTTCGGCCTCCAAGCCTTCGTCAAGAATGGCTTTGATCTCTTCGGGATATTTGGGTGCCGGGGGCGTCAGCGCAAGGGCCAGATCCATGGGCACGATGGTCGTGCCCTTGACATCCACCGGCTTGCTGGAGAGCAGCCCCATGCGGTAAAGGGGTTCGGCAAAATCGACGCCAAAGCCGCCATACTTGAAGTAGATGTTCCGGGCGCCCTTGAGGTATTTGTCGGCCAACAGCCCCATGGTGACCGGTTCGTCGTGGGCGTGTTCCACCATGCGGATTTGTCGGTCGATGCCTCTGAATTTCATCCACATTTCATGGCTGAAGGGTTCCGTCTCCTTGATCCGCCCGTCCTCGTAGCAGTAGGCCGGGCAGCTCATATCGCCTAAGGCAACTTCAGGGGACCACCAGAAAGGCAAGAAGCGCTTGGCCCAGACCCCTTCGTATACATGGATCTGGATGGTGTCGCAGGTGTCCATTTTTTCCACGGTTTCCCGTGTGATGACATTGGCCAGACCCGGAGCTGATCCGGTACTCATCAGGGCCGACAATCCCCTGGCCTCGAATTTGTCACTCCACTCGGTGAGCAGCAGTTCGATGCCTTTGTCAAAAGCAAGGTTCTCGAATTCGGCCGCGGCAAAATCCTGGTAGCTTACCTCAGCTTCCAGAGCGGCCTGCAACGCATTGGGCGACAGGACGATGGGCAGGGCGTTAACGATCAGGTCAACGCCCCGTGCTGCCCGGACGATGTTTTCAACCCTGGTGGCATCCAGCTCGAGCGCCGTGGCCTTTTGCAAGGTGCGCTCCATTTCCTTCACAGCCGCCACGTCGTAGTCCGCGCAGACAATCTCAGCCACATTGGGCTCTTCGTTCATCCGCTTGGCTACGGTGCTGCCCTGTGCGCCGGCCCCGAGCAATAACAATTTTTTCATTTTTGGTTCCTTATGCAATATGACCCAACCGCTTCAGCGGGAAAGCAATCTCTGACAAGATTGAATCACCCCGCTGTCCACCAGCAGGCATGGACGGCGGGGGTGAATTCAAACGTATAAATTTTGATGTGCTGGCGACAACGTCGCGTTTTATAAACTTGTGGAACACGACGTCATTCCTCGTCCCAGCTTTCTTTGGTATAACCCAGGGCAGTTGCCGCTGCCTGTTCCTCCGGTGTCAATGCGTTCCAGTATTTGTCCTCCGAAGCGGGCTGTTTGGCTTCGCCTTCCCAGCTGGCTTCATTCCATCCCAATACTTTCCACAGATCTTGCTCCGCAGGTGTCATGTCCGTCCAAGCGCAATCTTCCCAAAATTGGAGATCGTCCGTACGCACCATGTTCGGGTCCAGTTTTCCCGAGCTCGCACAACCAAAGAGCAGGGCGACACTCATCAACACAACCATTACAAAAGCAACTCTTGTTTTCATTTTCGTCCTCCTTGTTTTTGGTTATATCAGCCGTCATGGTCTTGCTGCGCTGCAGCATCATGACTTCCGACAGTAATATCGGTGCAAAGCGGTGGAGTTGGCCTGTTCGATGACAACCGTCATCTAATGTTGCGTTCCTATCGTTTTGCAGGCCATGCGCCACTGTCACGCCCTTCAATCAAGGAGCATGAGGCAAAATGGCCGTCACCTACCTGCACCATTTTCGGTTGGCCGGTTCGGCACAACTTGCTGCGTTCCAAACAGCGGGGTTCGAAGCTGCAGCAGCCGATGGTGTCCTCCGGCATGATAGGCACATACCCACGGATGGGAAGCTCGCGTGTCTTGGCCGTCGGGTCGGGCACGGGGACCGCCGAGATCAGAGCCCTTGTATACGGATGACACGGGTGGTTGATGATCGTCTCCGTGGGCCCGACTTCCAGGATTTTTCCCAGATACATGATGGCAATCCTGTCACAAACATAGCGTGCCGTGATCAAATCGTGGGTAATATAGATAAAGGAAATGCCATATTTGTCCCGCATTTTCAGAATAAGATCCAGAATGCCGATTCTGACCGACACATCCAGCATGGATACGGACTCGTCGGCAATCACCAGCTTGGGCTGCAGGATCAGCACCCGTCCGATGCTCACACGCTGCAGCTGTCCACCACTTAAAAGCGCCGGATACTTGTCCCAGTACTCGTCCACCGGATGAAGGCCCACTTCCGCAAGAGTCCGGGTAATGAGCTCGTCTTCGGCGGCCTTGCCGTTTGCCAGACTGTGAATCCGGATGGTCTGCCGCAGGGTTTCCGAAACGGTTCGCCGGGGATTCAGGGAACCGAAAGGGTCCTGAAAAATCATCTGCATTTTTCGGCGATACGGTTTAAAGCTGCTTTTTCCCAGAGCATCCACCCGGGTGTCGTCGAAATATATTTTTCCCCCAGTGGGTTCGACAAGCTTCAGAATCGTGCGGCTCATGGTGGACTTGCCGCAACCGCTCTCCCCCACGAAACCCAGGATCTCGCCCCGGCCCACGTGAAAGCTGATATTGTCCACCGCCCTGATATATGAACCCTCCCTGCCGGCCAGCCTGGACAGCAATCCGCTTCTCAGGGAAAAATACTTTTTCAGGTTTTCTATTCTTAAAATATGATTGGTAGCCATTGTGTCTCTTTATATGTCCTATACGGGATAAAAGGCGCAAACCAGCGACCGCCGGCTGAGCCGGTGGCTTATTAAGGGAGTTATCTGCTGTTAGATCCTGGCCCTCATTTGACCATCTACATATGCCGACAGCTGAGGAAAACCCCTTGAGCCCTTGGGCCCTGGGCCCCTCGAATCCTGTTATTCTATCAAATGACACGCCACGCGCCGGCCCGCCATCTCCCTTGCTTCAGGTTCGGCTTCACTGCACACGTCCATGGCATGGTTGCAGCGCGGTGCAAAACGGCATCCGTCCGGCGGGTCGATCAACCGGGGAGGCGCGCCGGGAATGCTTTTCAACCGCTTCTTTTCACCCTTCAAACTGGGATAAGCGCCGATCAGCGCCTGGCTGTAGGGGTGCATGGGCCGCTGGTACAACTCAACGGTGTCGGCCTCTTCCATAAGTTTGCCGGCATACATGACCGCAACCCTGTCACAGGTTTCCGCCACCACGGAAAGGTCGTGGGAGATAAACACCGATGTCAGGTGCAACTCCTGTTTGAGGTTATTGAGCATACTCAATATTTGCCGCTGCACGATTACATCCAGACCGGTGGTGGGCTCGTCCAATATCAACAGTTTGGGATTGCAGGCCGTTGCAATGGCCACCATGGCCCGTTGTTTCATGCCGCCGCTGAATTCATGGGGATAGCTGTCGACCCTTTTTTCATTGATGCCCACCAGGTTAAGCTGGTTCCGGGCTCTTGCCAGAGCCGCTTTCTTCGTGACCGGCTCATGTTCCACGATCAGCTCCGTAATCTGCCGGCCGATGGTCATCACCGGATTCAGGGCGTTTTGGGCTTCCTGCCTGACAATGGCGATGTGTTTTCCGCGAAGCCGCCGGATCTTTTCGTCGTTCATGCTGACGATATCAGACCCGTTGAAAAGGATTTTTCCTCCAACAATGCGCCCGGGCGGTTTGACAAAACGCATGATGGCCATAGCCATGGTTGTCTTGCCGCAGCCGGACTCTCCGATGAGACCCAGGGTTTGGTTCTTTTCGATCTGTAGACTGACCCCGTCAACCGCTTTGGCCGGCCCGCGGAACGTTAAAAACTGGATTTTTAAATCCTGTACATCGATTAACGCCATTGAATTTTAGAATCCTTTTTTCTCTTTATAGCCGGGCTCCAGGACATCGCTGACCGCTGTTCCGAGAAGACTGAAGCTCACGATAAGGGCCACGATGCTGACGATGGGCGGCAGCACCCACCACATGGAACGGGCAATTACGCCGGATTCGAAGGCATAGTGCAGCATCATGCCCCAACTGATGCTGGTGGGGTCGCCCAGACCGAGGAAGCTCAAAACCGCTTCGGCGTATATGGCTTCGGTGATCATGATCACCGCCTGGGCAAACATCAGGGGAACCACATTGGGCAGAATCTCACCAAACATCAGACGCATGCTGCCGGCCCCGATGCACCGAGATGCCTCCACAAAGGGCCTCTCCTTGAGCGAAAGGACCTGGGATCGAACGACACGTGCCGTGGTAGGCCAGCTCACCAAGCTTACAACCAGGATGATATTCCACATGCTGGGTCCCAGAACAGCCGCCAGAACGATCATCAGGGGCAGCTCCGGCAGCATCATGAAAAAATCCACGATGCGCATGAGCACTTCTTCCAGTATCCTGCCATAAAATCCGGCAATCAGACCCACCAGCGTACCGGACACCACCGTGATAAGGGCGGCCACAAACCCGACGGTCAGTGAAATCCTGGAGCCGAAAATGGTCTGGCTCCAGATATCCCTAGCCAGATCGTCGGTCCCGAACCAAAAATTCGGGGAGGGCGACTGAAGAATGTCTTCGACAGCACCGGTTCGCGCGGGGTCGACCGTTCCCAGAAAAGACGCAAAGACCGCCATGAACAAAAATATCGAAATAACGACAAATCCTGCCAGTCCCATCCTGTGGCTGAAAAGGAGTTTGAAAAATATTCTCAGTTTTTCAAGTTTAATAGTCAACTGATTCATGGCCGCTCCTATCCGCTCACCTTGATCCGGGGGTCGATGTATCCGTAAATCAGATCGATCACCAGATTGGCCAGAACCACGGAAAAGGCAAACAGCAGGAATACGCCCTGCAGCAATGGATAATCGCGATGCGATACGGCGTCATACACCAGCCGCCCCACACCCGGCCAAGAGAAAACTGTCTCGGCCTCGATGACACCGGCCACGGCAAACCCCAGGTTGACACCTGTGATGGTCACCACCGGCAGCAAGGCATTTCGCAGCGCATGATTTTTCAGAATTCTGAATTTTTTGAGTCCCTTGGAGTAGGCCGTGGTAATGTACTCCTGGCCCATGACTTCGATCATCGAGCTTCGGGTGAGCAATACGTATTCTCCCACATACCAGATCACGATGGAAAGGGCCGGCAGGAACAAATGCCATAGAACGTCCCACACCAGCTCGGCGCCTTCATACAGCGACGCCGGTGTAGCGATACCGCCCAGCGGGAAGATGGCGATGTGATAAGCAAACACCAGCAGCAGTATGATTCCCAATGCAAAGGTAGGGATCGAATACATGGTCAGCGACGCTGTCAGGATAAACGTGTCCAGTCTCGTCCCGCTTTTCCAACCGGACAACGCCCCTAGAGCCACACCCAGAAAAACAGCGATTATCAGGGCTGTGACCACCAACAGCAGGGTGGCCGGAATTTTGGCGGCGATCACCTCCAATACGGGCCGCCGGTGTGAAAATGACTGCCCCAGATCCCCCCGGGCCATCCCCTTGACGTAGGCCACGAACTGGCCGCTCAACGGTTTGTCCAAACCGAAGGTCTGCTTCATCTCCTCCAGCTTTTCAGCGCTGACCCGGGGGTCCCGGAACATTATTCGCACCGGGTCTCCGGGGGCCATTCTGAAGATGACGAAGTTGACGCACACGATGGCGACGATGGTCAGGCAGGCCGCCACGACTTTGCGGAGAATGAATCCTTTTAACCCCAATATGAATACCCCTATGATAAGAGACCTCAAAGGCACAAGGAGCACGCAGTGATTTTTCCTGGATTGCCCCCTGCGGCCTTGTGGTCGAAAACACGGTCTACTTTTTCGGTCGGATCTTGAAATAGGTCCAGGCGTTGATCCACGACGAAAAGCCGCCCATGCAGGCCACATGGCCTTCGAACTTGTCTGTGCGGTAAGGATCGATCATGTCCGCTCTAATCAGCAAGGCATAGGGAAGGTCCTCGGCGACGATTTCCTGAAGCTTGAAGGTCAGCGCCTTCCGCTTTTGCGGATCGACCTCCGAATTCATGGCGTCGAGGGTCTTGTCGAACTCGGGATTGTCGTAATAGGACTGATTCCACCCCGAGCCCCCATGGTTGTAGCCCCTGACGAACTCCCAGATCCAGGAACCGTTGGGGCCGGGCTCTTCGCTGGACACGGATATGTCGAACTGGTCGTCGGTGGGGGTGTAGATGAACTGGTAATAGGTATCCAGATCGACTACCTTCAGTTTGATTTCGATACCGATGTCCTTGAGCTGCTCCTTGACCACCTTGGCCAGCTTGACCTCGTCCGGCCAGGCAGATGGAACCAAAAAGTCGAAAGACATGGTTTTTCCGGTCTTTTTATCCGTACGGTAACCGTCGCCGTCGGCATCCACATAGCCGGCCTGTTCCAACATCTGGCGGGCCTTGTCGGCGTTGTGTGTATACTTGGGAAGGTCGGGATTATAGGTGTCCATTTCAGGATAAATGAAGCTGTAAGCCGGCTTGGCATGCCCCAGGTACACCATCTGGATCATGCGGTCGCGGTCGATGGCGTACATGATTGCCTGCCGCACCAGTTTGTCCTGGATAGCGTTTTCCTTGTGAAGATTAAAGGAAAACCACAGCAGGGCAATGCCCGGGGATATTTTCACATCGATATTATCGGCCTTTTTATAATCTTCATAGGATACCGAAGGCGCACCATTGTAGCCGATAAATTCGATATCACCTTTTTTCATGGCCATGCTGATGGCATCCTGACTGCCGTAGCTTTTGAAAACCACTTCATCCACAGCCGGGACGTGCCCCCAGTACTTTTCGTTCTTGACCATCCATATGTACTCACCGCCCTTGAATTTTTTCAGCTTGAAAGGCCCGGAACCGATGCATTTTTTGTTTTCGAATTTGCCCAGTTTTCTCTTGTGGGATTTCCAGATGTGTTCCGGCAGCACCGGCATCCACGAAGCCGGTGGGTACTTGCCGGGCCACTTGGCCGCAAGGGTGAACTCAAGCGTGTAGTCATCGATGATCTTAATCGACGTTTTATCTTCGATATCATTGTCCGGGTAATCCCAGGCCGGGTTGGATTTTGGCAGGTACCACAAAGTAAAAGCCACGTCCCTGGCGGTCACCGGTTTACCGTCATGAAATTTGGCATTCTTCACCAGGTAGAATCGCCAGGTCTGATAGTCATCCGTCTCCCAGCGTTCGACGATCATGGGCAGGGGATCATAATCGGGTGCCGGCCCCATGATCCAGAGCTGGTCGTAAACCAGCGGCCAGAAAACGGCTCCCATCTCGGTGTACTGCATGGCTTCGCCCATCTGAAGGTTCTCAAGCGCTTCTTCAGCCGTAAAACCTACGCTGAGCCGGTATTTTTTTGCATGCACATTTGAAGAAAAGGCGAACAGCAATAAACAGATGCCGATTAGACATACTGCCGCCCACGATCCATTCCGCAGTCTTTCCACCATGTTCGGCCTCCTTTGATTGTGACGTTGAATAAAACATTCTTTCTAATATTGCTGACCATGTCAAACCGGACCGCAATGTCGATTGGCCCGTCTATGGTTAGTCCCAGGCCGTGCCGTAATCGTTTTTTTCTTTTATCAGGTCCACCATTAGGGACGTTTCCGTGGACAACACCCCGTCGATTTTGCTTATCTTGTGAAAAATCAGATCCTGCAGCTCCTTCATGGAGCGCACAGCAAAATCCACATCGATATCGGCTCCGCCCGTGGTCAATGCGATCCAGATCAGTTCGTCGATCTTTGCCAACTCGCCGGTAACGTGATCGGTTTTTTTCAGATCGATGCGGATTTTCAGATTGCCGCAAACCTCGAATCCCAAGTTAATGGGGTTGCCCACCGCCACGACCCGGATAATGCCGCTGTCCAAAATGCGTTTGAGACGCGTTCTCACGGTAGCTTCCGAGGTGCCCAATTTCTGTGCGATGGCAGTGTTGGACATGCGTCCGTCCTTCTGGAGAAGCCGTACCAGCTTGCAGTCCAGACGATCAAGCCGGCCATTGTTTTTGTCGGTTTTTCCCATAGTCAATTATATGGATGGAAAACGATAATAATTTTCTGTATATTTCCGAAATTCGTTGTTATTTAATTTTATATTTGCACCATTCGATGGATTTGTCAAATAATTTCTTGACAAAAAATAGGGCCTGGGATACCCAAATATCATCGGTTGCCGTGCGATTGTTTGGGTGCGCATGGTAACGCCTGAAGGAATACAATGAAAAACCAGTTTAACGACATCGGCAAGTCCACGGCGCACAGGGCATTTATCAATGGTCGTATCTACACGCTCGACCGGAAACAACCCTGGGCGGAATCCGTTGCGGTGAGGGATGGAAGGATTACCTTTGTCGGCAGTTCCTCGGCGTTGGAAGAGACCGTCGGACCTGAAACCGAGGTAGTCGACCTGGACGGGAAGATGATGTTGCCGGGGTTTATCGACAGCCATGCGCATGTCTCCTGGACCACCAACGAGGCCGCCAGTCTGGAGATGTTTCACCTGGATTCATTGGAAGCCTATCTCGAGGCCGTCGGAAATTTTGCCGCCGACCATCCGGAGCACGACGTCATCTACGGCGCTGGATGGCACAACAACCTTTTTCCGCCGTCCGGACCCGTCAAGGAGGACCTGGACACCATTGTTCCGGACCGACCGGTTTGTCTGACGTCCGAAGACGGCCATTTTTCCTGGGTAAATTCCAAGACCATTGCCCGGGCGGGGATTACCCGCGAAACCCCCAACCCCGCCGGCGGTGTCATCGAAAGGGATCCCGGGACCGGAGAACCCAGCGGCACCTTTCGTGAGACCGCCAGGGATCTCGTCCAGAACGTACTGCCGCCGTTTACGGTCGATCAACTCAAGGGCAGTATCCGCAATTTCATGCAGGAAGCCGCCAGGGTCGGCATCACGAGCGTGCACGACCCCCTGTTGATTCTGCCTGAGGCCGCCGGCCAGTTGAACGGATTCGGCGCCGTGCGCAACAACATCCAGGCCTACGCGGAGTTGGCGCGTGACGGAGAACTGACCTTGCGGGTCCGGGGAACGGTGCTGACCGACCCCACCCTCGACGCCGGCCAGGTGCGGGCCATCACGTCCGCCTGCAACCGGAATGCCGACCCCCTGTTTCAGGTTGCCGGGATCAAGGTGTTTGTCGACGGGGTGGTGGAAGGCGGAACCGCCTATCTTCTGGAACCCTATGCGCATATGCCGGAGTCCCGCGGCGAGCCCCTGTGGACGCAGGAAGGCCTGAATCTTTTGTTTGAGGAAGCGGATCGCGACAGGCTGCAAATTCATATCCACGCCATCGGAGACGCGGCTATCCGCATGTCTCTGGATGCACTGGAATATGCGCGTAAAAAAAACGGGAGCCTCCATTCCCGGCACCTGATCACACACCTTCAACTTCTGGATCGGGCCGACATTGCCCGCATGGCGGCCCTGAAGGTGATCGGCGTTCCCCAGCCTTTCTGGCATGTCAAGGGAAGCTATTTTTACGACCTGGAAGTCGCCTATCTGGGTGAGGGCCGCGCCCTGAGGGAATACCCCATGAAGAGCCTGTCCGATGCCGGCATTCTTTTAGCCGGCGCCAGCGACTATCCCGTGCAAGTGCCCAGCCCGCCGCTGCTGGGCATCGCCCTGGGGGTGACACGGTGTGAGCCCGGGGAAACCGACCCCGAGGAAATCCTGGGTCCGGAGGAACGCATGAGCGTCGAGGAGATGATCGCCTGCTTCACCATCAACGGTGCCCGTGCCAACTTCATGGAAAACGAGACCGGTTCCATCGAAGTCGGCAAAAAGGCCGATATGGTTGTGCTGGAAAACAACCTGTTCGATATTCCAGCTGGCACCATCCCTGAGACCAGGGTGCTGATGACGGTTTTTGAAGGCCGGACCGTGCACCGCGCTGCCTCGATATAAAGGATGCGCGTTTAGAAAAAATGTATAAGAACCAAAAAAAAGGAGGAATCCATGACCGCATATAAAAACGAGGTTATAAAAGAAGCGACCAGAATTTTGGATTACATTCTCAAGGAGGAATTGGCGGAAGAAGAAAAGGACCGCATCACTGCCGACTCCATCGAGAACTTCAACGAGCACGTCAACCCGGGTTGGCTGGAATACCGCAAGTCCGTTTCCACGGATGCCGCCTTCGTGGAATGGACGGATTCCCAGGAAACCTTTATGGACACCCATGGAAACGAATTTATCGACTGCCTGGGCGGCTTCGGCGTCTATACCGCCGGACACCGCAATCCTGAAATCCTCAAGGCGGTTCAGGCACAGCTCAGCCGCTACGCCCTGCACAGCCAGGAACTTGTCGATCCGTTACGGGGATATCTGGCCAAGCTTGTCGCCATGTGCACACCGGGAGACCTGCAATACGCCTTTTTCTGCAACGGCGGGGCCGAAGCCGTGGAAATGGCCCTGAAACTGGCACGGCTGGCATCCGGCAAGCACTACTACATTTCCACGGTCAACGGTTTCCACGGCAAATCACTGGGGGCCGTCTCCGCCACCGGGAAGGGCACCTACCGGAAACCGTATATGCCCATCATCCAGGGGGTTCAGCATGTGGAATTCGGCAATGCCGATGCGGCTGAAGCGGCCATCAAGAATCTGATTGCCGTCGGGGAAACCGTGGCCGGTATGATCGTCGAGCCGATTCAGGGTGAGGCCGGCATTGTCCTGCCGCCGGAGGGTTATCTTAAACGGCTCCGGGAAATCTGCGACCAGTACGGCGTGTTTCTGATATTCGACGAGATTCAGACCGGTATGGGGCGCACCGGCACCCTGTGGGCCTGTGAGGGCTATGACGTGGTGCCGGACATCATGACCTTCGGCAAGGCCTTCGGGGGTGGGATCATGCCCATTACCGGCATCATAGCCCGCCCGCACCTGTGGACGGATGAGCTCAAGGAAAACCCCTGGATACTGGGGTCGCCCACATTCGGCGGGAACCCCCTGGCCTGTGCCGCAGCTATTGCCGCCATTAAATTTACGGTTGAAAACGACCTTCCCGCACAGATCAAGGAAAAGGGCGACTATTTCATGGAAAAACTTGTCGCTCTGCAGAAAAAGCACGCCATTCTGGTGGATGTCCGCGGCAAGGGCTTTCTGATCGGCCTCGAATACCCGACCCCGGAGATGGGTTGGGCCGTTTCCAAGGGGCTGTTCAAGAGGGGCGTAATGACCGGCGGAACCCTGAACAACGCCAAGGTCAATCGCATCGAACCCCCCGGAATCTTGAGCTACGAAACCATCGATACGATCATCGAAAAACTGGATGAAACCCTGGCTGAGGTGACCGAAGCATTCAAATAATAATTCTTCCATACGAACAATGTCAGGAAGGATGAAATAAGATTGTTTATTCGCTTTTTAACTGTTCATTAATGGTGAAGGATGGAAGAATTATGAAAAAAACAGTGATCGTCATGGGGACCGGTGCACAGGGCGGCACGATCGCCATGCGCTTGAATGAAGAGCCGAACGTGGAAAAAATTATCTGCGCCGACTATGATCTGGATGCGGCCAAGCGTTATGAAAAGATGCTCGACAAGGCGGTCGCCGTCAAGGTCGACGCCAGCAATCCGAAAGAGATCGTGGCGGCCTCGGAGGGCGCAGAACTCATCGTCAACGGTTTGCCCCCGGACTTCAACGCAGCGGTCATGGAGGCCGCTTTGGCCAGGGGCATGCACTATCAGGATATGGCATCCGGTCCCGTGGCCGATATCGATTTTGTAGGCGCCGTAAAGCGTCAGCTGGCCCTGGATGATAAATTCAAGGCGGCCGGTCTGAGCGCCCTGATCAATACAGGGTCGGCGCCCGGACTGGTGAATGTGATCGCCAGAAACGCCGCCGACAAGCTGGACCAACCCGAAACCATCGACATATACATCTATGACGGTATCTGGACGAACAGGTTTATCCCCTTCTGGTGGTCGCCGGAAACGGCCTTCGGCGATATGGCAGCCGAGCCGATAAGATACGAGAACGGCGAATACAAGAAGGTGCCGCCTTTCAACAACCCGGAAATGATCGACTTCAAAGGTTTGGGCCCCCGCAGGATGGTGGATCACGAGCATGAAGAGCCGGTGACCTTCGGTCTGTTTTTCAAAGGGTTGAAAAGGGCCAATTTCAAATATGGCGGACCTGCCTGCAATATGGCGGAATCCTTTTATAAAATGGGCCTCTTGGGGACGGAACCCGTTGAGGTGAACGGCAGCAAAATTGTTCCCCTAGACCTGGTGTGCCGCCTGACGCCACCGGCGCCCTCGGACCCGGACACCATCCGGGAGGCGCTTTCCGAGGGTATGGCTCTGGAAGAGGGTGCCAGCCTGGTGCGTGTCAAGGGCCAGAAAAACGGACAACCGGTCTGTCTGGACAACTATATCAATGCGCCGGGCTTGACGGAAGCATTCGAAAAATATGGCATAACCCATGAATCCTTTGTAACGGGACAGTCGGCATTTCTTTTCACCAAGCTTTTCGTGAACGCCAAAATAGACATTCGGGGGGTGTTTCCGCCGGAAGTGCTTGAGGTGGATGCCAGGGAATATTATCTGAAAGAGGCTGCCGCCTTGGGTATCACCGTGGATGAGATCGTGGAGACCCGGCTTTACTGATGCCGCACCCCTCGGCCGGCTGGCTTTTACCTTGTTATTGGTTATAGGTCCGAAGATCTATTCTCAAGGAAAGATTGACAGTGATCGGGGCCGGTGGTATATTGATTTGGTATAGTTAGTATTAATAAAATAATTTAAGCGGGTTATTGCGAGATACCCGGTTGCTGCGGTTCAAGAAAAAAGATCTGCGGTGGCGGGGGTTCCGCACAGGAGGTTTGAATGTTTGGAATAGGTATGCCCGAACTGATTATCATCCTTGTCATCATTCTCATCATTTTCGGTGCAGGAAAACTGCCGGAGATCGGCGGTGGAATGGGAAAAGCCATAAAGAATTTCAAAAGCGCTACCACTGAAGCCGAGAGAAAAGAAGCAGAAAAAATCGAAGAGGAAAAAAAAGAAGCCTAATCCCCCATTGCCAAAGCTCTATATAGAAGAATATACAAAAACCCTTGCAGGCAAGTCTGTTTGTATTGCCTGCAGGGAAGGCATCCTCAGAGATCATTTCCAAGACATCATAGCGGATATAAAATTTCTAAACCGGCAGGGGGTCCATACGATCCTCTTCCACAACATGCCCAACCGTTTTTCCAACCAGAAGCATTTTCGAGAACTGTCATCCCGGTTGCCGGAAACCAGAATCGTAAAAGTCCTGCCGGATATCGATTTCTATAACTTTGTTCTCGATTTCGAACCGCATGTGCACAAGCTTATCTTCCTGGAAAGAAAATTTCTGATGGACCATCAGGGCGTTAAAATCAACGCCATCAACACCGGCAGATTCATGGAGGCGTTCGGCGGTTATACCGACTTCATTGCCAACGTCAATTTCAGGGACGCATTGGAAAAGATCTGCCGCAAGATAGACAGCGGCCAATGCGAACGTGCGCACATCCTGCCAGCTGGAAAGCATAGTATCAAACACGAACTGTTCACCATCGAGGGATCCGGAACCCTGATCGCCAACAATTTCGAGGAATCTTTCAGCGTTGTCGCCACTCGGCGCGAAGTCGAGATTATATTCGGCATCCTGAACATGTACAAGCACGAGTCGTATCTAAAACCGCGCAGCCTCGAATATATCCAGGAAAAAAGGGATGCATTCTATGTAACCAAGATCGACGGTATCATCGTGGGGTGTGTCGAAAAAAAGGTCATCGATGACGAAACCGTAGAACTGGGGGCTGTCGCCATTTCTACAAAATTCATCAATCAACGGGTGGGTGTATTCACAATCAACGCATTTATAGATAAAATGGCCGTAGAAGGATACCGGTGTTTTATCTCCCTGACCAGCAATCCCCAGCTGGGAAGATTGTACAAACGAATGGGCTTCAGCAGGGGGCTTTTCCCGCGATACGCTGCAAGGCAGGACCAGTCCCCGGGCGTTACCATGTACGTTAAGGAGATTGGATGAAAGTCGTCAACCGGCTGGACAACAGCGAATTGAAACCAGATCAGATTCTTAGTGTTTATACCGGGCAGGCGTTCGGGCTGGCGGATGATAGCGCATATGAAACCGATCGCTTTGAAGCGTCTGTTCCGGACAGGATCATGCCCCGGGAACTGGTTCTGCACGAGCTCAATCTGCTGCAGATCGGGTTTACATTCTGGGTAAAAATCGACACCGCAACAGGGGGTGGGGCAAAGTGGGTTCCCGCCAGAATCGACGCCTGAAGAAACGGGTTGATTAAAAAAAGATGGCGCATTTTACAGTATAGAATGATGCCGATCTGTCATGGGCAACCCATAGCAGACATCCTGTGATCCGCGCCCTACGGTTTCTTTCTCCACCCCTTCCGGCGCATGCACTCTTTAATCATGCGCTGTTCCTCGGTGTGGTTGTGGAAGGAAAAATCCCGGCCGATGTCATCCCCGTAAATATCGGGGTCCTCCCTTATAATGGCCCTGACCTGCCTTTCGCAATCCCTGTGGTCACTGCCCCATTCAGAGCGCGGTTTGGTGGGGTGGTAGGTCGCGGTAGCGCATGCGGTAACCACGACGGCAAGCGCGAAAATGAGTACAGTTATTTTTTTCATAACCCCTCTCCGGTAATACGACGAGGTTTGGAGATTTCCATTTTACCATTTGGTGCCGGTATAATCCACCTTACTCGTGCGAGAATATTTTTTCAAGAATCACTTTGGTAATCATGTAGGTCGGCTTGACCCCTTCCCTTCCCATGGCACCTGCGGCAAGGGTGTTTCCAGTGGCCAGAGGATTGTCGGAGGCATAGTAGGCGTATCTCAATTTGACTTTGTTGGCGATGTTGCCCTTGATGATCGCGGCGCTGATTGCACGTTGATAATGGCCGCCCTCCATTTCCAGCCCGACCGTCTTCCAGTCCGATTGGAAACGCTCCAGAACGTCCCGGTTCTGGAGTGAGGTTCCCAGGACCGTAACCATCGGACCGATGAAGACATTCACATCCTTGCTGAAGTCCGACCGGGTAAGTTCGTTCTCAAAAATGTAGTTGTCGGAGGTGCCTTCGAACACGTGGGCTGTCGCCAGCATGATGTCGCCTTTTTCTCCTGCCAGGATGCCGGCTTTGCCCATGACGGAAATGGATCTGACATTCATATAGCGGGTTGTGTTGTCGTAGGTGAAAGGGCGCAGGATATTTTCCATTATTTCAAATGCCTGGGCTCCAAAGGCATAGTCCATAACTAGAAGAACAGGTTTTTCCCCGGGCAGTTCAGAGGGATCGAAACCCAATTCCGGGTGCCATTCCAGGCCTTCGAGCATCGCTGTGTCTATCAACTGGCAGTCGACGTGAGTGCCGGAATGATCGGTAAGCTCATACAGGCCGTGGGCTTTGCCTTTGTTGACAACCGCCTGCCGCATATCGCGGATGTGGTAGCAAAAATCATACAGAGGCGTTTCTGCCATATCTGATCGATTTTGTGCCTTGAAGGCGGCATATCCGTATAACAAATTGACCACACTGTGCAGGTTGGCACTGATTATGTGCAGCGGGCGGCCCAAAAGGTTGAGACGCTGCATTTGGGTCTTGATGTCTCCGGCCCACTGAATGCCGTATTTCTGGCGGCCGATGATGTTGATCAGCGAGGGGGTCAGGTAAACAACGACGGCATCGTCCAGGGAAGCGTTTTCTTCATCGATGCGTTTGCCCAGCTGGTATATGGTGGAGAAAAGGCCGTTGTTGCTGCTGTGCTCCTTTTTCACTTTTTCCAGGTAGTCGTATGTTTCGCGTGTTTCCTGATAAGGACGTCCGAGGATGAGGCTGAGGTTCCACAGGGCCTGGTCCCGCCGGTTGCCATCCAACGCTTCGATGACCTCCATGGTTTTCTCCAGCGACCGCCACTCGATGGTCTGCACGTTCGTTTCCGTTTTCATGCGGGTGAAAATTTTTTTTGCTTCGCTGTACAAAAAGGTAAGGTGCGTGAGAATGTCGTAGATCTCACTCAGCCCTCTGGAAATGACGATACAGATTTCGTTGGTGCTGACCCGATAGGCTGTCCTCCGCCTTTTGAAGGGTTCGATCCTTTCGGCTTCGGAATTTTCAAAAGGGTCTTCTTCTGTCAGGATGATCCGGTTGCATTCCTCAATGCCTCTGGGCAGCCGGTCCAGCACGTACTCCAGTCCCTTGAGTTCCACGATCCTGGGATCGTTCATCGATCCGTAAATCTCGGGGCTGAGATTTTTCAAACAGGATTCGAGCTCCCGGCCCAGCTTTCCGGACAAGCGGTAGAATCCGCGCAACGCCAAGGCATCGGTGATGGTCTTGAACTCCCTTATAGCGTGCCGAGCCCTCTGGGAATCGGTCAATTCTTCCATGGCGTGTCTCCCTGTATGATCTGCGTTGGAAGGGTCATCTTTTTTCCATCGTTCCTTTTCAGCTTTTCCAAGGGTAGGGTGCGTGTCAACAGGGACATATCCACCTCGCCTTTCTATCTGGCGGCGTGTGAAAGGGCAGCCCACAACAATTCACCCTCATGGTTGCATAAACAACATGGCAACGTGTATATAATGTTGAGGCTTCTTCAAGGCTTTTGCAATGTTGCGGTCAATATAGGTGATCATTCTGATGAAATCAACCACGGGGTTGACCCTGTGGGGTTTATTGCCTATGTTCTCCTCAACCTTAGGATTCCGTATTGAATTTTTCCGGCGCCAAGCCGCCAGCGGTCCATTCGGATGCAAGCAATGAGGCACCGACAATCGACGTGGCGACAGGAAGGGTCAGCCGGGAGTCAACGAAAGGATGCTGTATGCCGGACACACTCTTTTTGCAGTTTTACAACCAGATCAAGGAGTCTTATTACGATCTTTGCAACGGTTATTCCGATACCTATGACCTCTGCCTGAGCAAGGGTGATTTTTACTGGACCCAACACGAAACGGACCGCAGCAAATGGTATGACGATGCCACTTACGTTGACCGGAAGCTGCCCATCGACAAGGGCAGGATATATATCAGCGCGATTTACAGCAATCACCTCTACCAGGCCTATATTTGGGCCAAGGCATATCCTGAGATTGATTTTGTCGTCGGCGGACCGGTGGCTGCCGAGAGAACGATGGTCAAGGGGGAATGGAACCCGGTGTACGTAGCGGTTGACAAGAATGTCGTCCTTCCTGAAAACCTGACGATTACCGGAAAAAGTCTGGAGGACTGGTTCGGGGTACCGAATTTCAGCGGTAAATGGAAATTGGCCCTGCCGGACGATATCTCATCGAACAGTAGGATCTACTTTTCCTATACCCTGGACAACCGCTGCTATTGGAAAAAATGCATCTACTGCAACATTGCCCTGCACGCCGATGAGGTTTTCCGGGAACGAAAGCGCATCGACTGCGAATTCGCCGACGTCGACCACGCAGGCGTGAAGATCGTTCGTTTGAACACAGGCTCGATTACCCCCAAGTTTTTAAGAGAGGTGCTTCCTGTGCTTCCCAACCGTGACGACCTCGACTACCGCATGTTCATTCGGTCGGGAAGCGTGGAAACCCGTGCCCTGGAATATGCACTGAAACAGCTGGACGGCAACATCCCCAATTTGGTGTTGGGGTTCGGTATGGAGTTCCCCTCCAATCGGATGCTGAAGTATGCCGGCAAAGGCTTCACCACAGGCGAGCTGTTGGAATTTTTACACCTGTCCAAGGCGTATGGCCTGAGAATAAACGCCAACTTCATGCTGGGCTGGAACAACCTGGTCGAAGACGATCTGATCGAGTTGGAAGCCTTCATGGCGGCCATGCCGGAAGATGCCGTAACCACGGCCCAGATCCGGTGGCTGCTGGCCCATCCGTTTGCCCAGGTTCACGATACCTACGAGGGGGAGCCCATCTGGATGGGGCCGTTTTATGAAGGTTTCCGGGTGTCGGTCGACGATGGTCAGAAAGCCCTGAACCGTCAGGCCCTGGAGATCGTTAAAAAGTACAGCCGGGTAAAAAATTTCGAGGTGCAGGGTCTGGTTTCCATCCGGGAGTACATGCAATAATGCAAATTTCAAGGTCGAGGTAGATGCATCCCGTTCTGCGGGCAGCGGAGAATTACAATAAAAAGAAGACCCTGGCGTACAAGTTGAGGCCGATGTAGCTGAAAATAACGTTGCCACGCAGGTCGTTTTCCGGAAAAAGAAGATCGTCGTTTATTTGCGGTTGATTTCGAAGGCGGATCTGATTCCGATTATAATGTAGGTGTATTGTTCGACCTGTGTCAAACACTCCGCTCTTTTTTTTGAGCGACGTCGGCCAGGTGGCGTTTTTGGGCGGGGAGAATGGCCTTGCGCATCCGCAGCGATTTAGGGGTAACTTCCACCAGCTCGTCTTCACGAATGAAACTGATGGCCTGCTCCAGGGTAACCGGTCTGATGGGTGACAAAATGACGTTTTCATCCTTGCCCGCGGCGCGCATGTTGGTCAGTTTCTTTTCCTTGCAGGGATTCACGTTGATGTCCTGGCCGCGGTTGTGCTCTCCGATGATCATGCCCTCGTAGGTTGGGTTGCCGGGCTCCACAAAGAGCCTGCCGCGGGGTTCCAGATTGAACAGGGCATACGGCACGGCATGGCCCTGGCGGTCCGCAACGATGGAGCCGGTAAATCGGCTGGGGCATTCGCCCCTGTGGTCGCCGTAGCCGTCGAACAGTGCGTTCATGATGCCCGTACCGCGCGTGTCCGTCAGGAATTCGTCCCGGTAGCCGATCAGCGCC
Organism: Deltaproteobacteria bacterium; assembly: GCA_022340465.1. Taxonomy (NCBI): domain Bacteria; kingdom Pseudomonadati; phylum Myxococcota; class Myxococcia; species Deltaproteobacteria bacterium. The sequence goes on from JAJDNW010000024.1 coordinate 45,156, forward strand.
CTGGCCGGTACGGAAAATTCGATCAGCACGCGGCCGTTGCCGTTGTTGGTCAGGTTGGTCATCTTGCCCTTGCGCAGGGAAAGCTTTTCCGTCACGACGCCGAGGAACTGTTCTTCGCAGTCGACGAATAGTTTTTCCAAAGGTTCCAGCTTGCGTCCGTTTTCATATTTGAAAATGACTTCCGGGCGGCCCACACAAAATTCGTAACCTTCGCGCCGCATGGTTTCGATGAGGATGGCCAACTGAAATTCCCCCCGGCCCTTGACCAGGAGGCTGTCTCTGTCCCCGCCCGCTTCCACCTGGACGGCGACATTCAGAAGCGACTCCTTGTGCAGGCGTTTTCTAAGGCGACTGGACTGGACATATTTTCCCTCTCTACCGCCAAAGGGGGAGTTGTTGATGGTGAACTTCATGGACACCGTGGGTTCGTCCACACTGATCCGGGGGAGCGCTTCGGGTCGTTCACGGTTGCAAATGGTGTCTCCTATGGTGACATTTTCGATGCCTGCGAGCACGACGATATCGCCCGGCTGCACCTCCTCGATGTCCACCAGGCTCATGCCGTTGTATACCTGGAGCTTCGACACCTTCAACGGGGTTACCAGGTCCTTTTCGCCGATGCACACGAGGCTGTCACGGGAACGCGCCTTGCCGTTGAAGACTTTTCCGACAGCCAGACGCCCCACGTAGTCGGAATATCCCAGATCGGATACCCGCATCTGGAAGGGGGCCCCGGGATCGTAGGTCGGTCCCGGTATTTCTTCAATAATGGTGTCGAAGAGCGGGTGGAGATTTTTTCCGCCTTCGATGGGGTCTCGCATGGCGATGCCATCCCGTCCCACCGCGTAAAGCAGGGGAAAGTCGATCTGTTCGTCGGCAGCGTCCAGGTCGATAAGCAGATCGTATATTTCGTCCAGGACTTCTGACGGCCGTGCGTCCTGCCGGTCGATCTTGTTGACGACCACGATAATCTTAAGCCCGGCCTCCAGGGCCTTTTTCAGCACGAAACGCGTCTGGGGAAGGGGTCCCTCGGAGGCGTCCACCAGCAGAATGGCGCCATCCGCCATGGAAAGGGCCCGCTCGACTTCTCCGCCGAAATCGGCATGCCCGGGTGTGTCGATAATGTTGATGCGCACCCCGTTCCAGAAGACGGAGCAATTTTTAGCCGCGATGGTAATACCGCGTTCCCGTTCCAGGTCGAGGGTATCCATGAGCCGTTCTTCCAGGTCCTGGTTTTCCCTGAACATACCACTCTGGCGGAACATGGCATCCACCAGCGTGGTTTTGCCGTGGTCGACGTGGGCGATGATGGCTATATTGCGGAGTCCATTATTTGTAGATCTACTTGGAGTCATTATTCAACCGTGAGGATGTTTCCTTTAACAAGAGGTTTTTGCATGTATTATCTTGTGATGTGCACTCATACACCTTTTGCGACAGTTCGATGAAGGCTTCCAGCAATTCCTCCCTGGTCAAGGTGTCGATGGGTCTTCCATGATAACCGATATCCGCACTGGTTAGTTTTCGCATATTCTTATTCTGCATTATTTTATACTGTTTATTCCATGTTGATGTTTATCTGAGCCGTATGAACCGCATCGTTGTGCAACCGAATTTATCCTCAGGCGCGTTTTTGAAACGGTGAGGTTAAGTTAAGCACGACCGCGGCGAGGTCAAATCGGAACAGCCCCAGACATCAAGACCTGAACCAATGGCTCAGGCCTTTGCTTTGACTCCTGACAGGGGGGGTTAGGCGTTGATTGTTGTCTCCCGTTCTTACACTTGCGCAGAAATCAAGTCCCCATGTTCCAGGAGGCCAGGTATTTTTTCTGCTCCGGCGTGAGGCGGTCGATTTTAGTGCCCACGGCGGCCAGTTTTTCATTGGCGATGGCGGTATCTATCTTTTGCGGCACCGCGTGCACGTCGAGGGGCAGTTGCCCATTCGTTTTAACCATGTGTTCGATGCTCAGCGCCTGGTTGGCGAAACTCATATCCATGACACTGGAGGGATGGCCTTCTGCGGCGGCCAGGTTGATGAGGCGCCCTTCGCCGAGAATATTGATGCGCCGGCCGTCTTCCAGTTGATATTCTTCAACGAATTCCCGTATCATGCGTCTCTTTTTGGCCAGGGTGTCCAAGCCTTCCAGGTCGAGTTCCACGTTGAAATGGCCCGAATTGGAAACGATGGCGCCGTCTTTCATTACCTTGAAGTGCTCTTTGCGGATCACGTTGATGTTGCCTGTGACCGTACAGAAAAAATCTCCCTCTTTGGCGGCTTTTTTGATGGGCATGACAGTGAAGCCGTCCATAACGGCTTCCAGAGCCGCCAGGGAATCCACCTCGGTGACGATTATTTTTGCCCCCATGCCCCTGGCACGCATGGCCAGGCCCCGTCCGCACCAGCCATAGCCGCAAACCACGAAAGTGGATCCGGCGATGAGCCTGTTTGTGGACCGGATGATGCCATCAATGGTGCTTTGGCCGGTCCCGTAACGATTGTCGAAAAAGTGTTTGGTCTGGGCGTCGTTGACCGCAATAATCGGGTATCGCAGGACGCCGTCCGCAGCCATGCTCTTCAAGCGGATGACGCCCGTGGTCGTTTCCTCGGTACCGCCTTCAACAAAGTCGAGCATCTCCGAGCGTTCCGAGTGCAGCGTGGAAACAAGGTCGGCGCCATCGTCCATGGTGAAGTTGGGCTTCTGGTCGATGACGGCATTGATGTGCTTGTAGTAGGTTTTGTTGTTTTCTCCCTTGATGGCAAAAGTGGGAATCTTGTCATTTTTAACCAGGGATGCCGCCACGTCATCCTGGGTGCTCAAGGGGTTGGAGGCGCACAGAAAAACCTGCGCACCGCCGGCTTTCAGTGTCTGCATCAGGGAGGCCGTTTCGGTGGTGACGTGCAGGCACGCTGCCAGCCGTTTGCCCTTTAAAGGTTTCTCTTCGGCAAACCTGGTCTTGATCCGGTTCAGCACCGGCATATTTTGGTTGGCCCATTCGATGCGCAATGCACCCTCTTTGGCGAGTTTTATATCTTTTATATCGTAGTTCATGTTGTTTTTCTCCCGTTTTGATTTTAGCGGTCGTCGGCATGCAGCAGGTTTTCAATAACAGGCCGGCATCCTCTAATGCGTTCAAATGCCGGCTTTCTCCCGCAACGTTTCCGCCATGTTGGTCCGCTCCCATGAAAACTCGGGCTCTGATCTTCCGAAGTGCCCATAAGCGGAGGTTTTGGCATAGATGGGGCGCAGAAGATCAAGGTATTCTATGATGGCCGCAGGGCGCAGATCGAACACCTCCTTGACGATCTCCTTAACGCGGCGTTGGGGCAGTGCACCGGTTCCCATGAGATCCACCATGATGGAAACCGGTTCGGCCACGCCGATGGCGTAGGCAATCTGAATCTCACATTTTTTGGCCAGCCCGGCGGCGACGATATTCTTGGCGATGTGGCGTCCCATGTAAGAGGCGCTCCTGTCGACCTTGGAGGGGTCCTTGCCTGAAAAGCAACCGCCCCCGTGGCTTCCTTGACCGCCATAGGTATCGACAATTATTTTTCGTCCCGTGAGCCCGCAATCGCCCATGGGGCCTCCAACCACGAATTTTCCGGTGGGATTGATGAAATACTTTGTGTCGCCGTCGGTCATTTCCCTGGGAATCGTCTTCTTGATGACCTCTTCGATGACAGCTTCCCTGAGGTCTTCGTAAGAGATGTCCGGTTTGTGCTGGGTGGAGACGATCACCGCGTCGACCCGTTGGGGGGTTCCATTCAGATACTCTATGGTTACCTGGGATTTGCCGTCGGGCCTCAGGAAATCCAGGGCGCCGTTTTTGCGAACGGCGGTCAGCCGCTTGCAGAGTTTGTGGGCGTACATGATCGGCATGGGCATGAGTTCCGGCGTTTCATCGGAGGCGAATCCGAACATGAGGCCCTGGTCGCCGGCCCCCTGATCTTTGTAAAGCCCTTCCCCCACATTGACCCCCTGGGCGATGTCGGGCGACTGGCGGTCGATACTGGTGATCACGGCGCAGGTTTGATAGTCAAAGCCCATCCGCGACGAGCTGTAGCCGATACTTTGTATGGTTTCCCGCACGATCTGGGGGATGTCCACATAGCATTCCGTTGTGATTTCACCGGCGATAAACGCCATGCCGGTGGTGACCATGGTTTCACAGGCAACCCGGCACCGTTTATCCTGAGCCATGATGGCATCCAGAACGGAATCGGAAATGGCATCCGCCACTTTGTCCGGATGCCCTTCGGTAACGGACTCGGACGTGAAGAAATAGCTCTCTTTTTCCATAAGTACTCTCCTTGCCGCTGGTTGTTCAGCCCCGGGAGGCAGAATTTTCTGCCGTACCATCCAGCAGAACAAAAAAAAATAGTTAAAGAATAAGGGATTGTCAATGATAATAAAAAATATGGGCCTATCTACCATATTGAGGCACGGGCATTGGCCGGCGAATACAGCGAACCTTTTTTTGGTAGATAGTATCGAAAAAATATGCTGGGCCGGGGTGTGGACGCGGGGCAGGCTGGACGCGAACCACGGCCGGAAGGCGGGCGCTTCTCGTTTTCAGACGGACTCCCGTGCAGCCGGCGGCGTAAACCTCAGTTGTTTACGAGGTCACAGATCATTTTGCAGGCTTGCTCCAGGGTGAAGCGGTTCATGTTGAGAACCAGGTGATAAAGCGCCGGGTTGTCGTAGTCTTTTTTCCCGAGCCTGCTGTAGAGGCTGAAACGGCGTTTTTCCTCATTGTTGACAACCCTGGCAGCCTGTTTCTCGGATACGTCATAATGGTCGACGATGAACTTGATGCGGTGCTGGAGTTCATCGATCAACAATACATGGTAGGCATCGGGGTGGTCGTTCAAAATGTACTGACTCCCCCTTCCGAGCAAAACCACATCGCCCTCATCGGCCATTTTAGCGATGATCAAAACCAGGTAATCGAGATAGATTCGTTCATCCAGATACCCGCGTTCATCCTTCAGGATGCGGTCAATCCACCGTTGGGACACCATGCTGGAAATGACGCGGGAAAGTTTCGTACCGGCTTCTTTTTCGAACGATTCGACCCACTGGGGGGACACGTTGGCTTCCTGGGCGATTTGCTGAATGATATCGCTGTCAGCAAAGGTGTAATCCAATTCGTTGGCAATCATTTTACCAAGGGTTTTTCCCCCTGCCCCGAATTGCCTGGATATGGTAATTACGGCCATGGCTGTCTCCTTGTCACTTCACTTTCCGGATTTGGATTAAACCTCAAATCTGAGGTAAACACGCTATTCAACCCTCTGCAGGGAATACGGATGCTGTCGCGGCCCATCACTTGCCCGGCGGAACCAGCAGGGTCGGAAAGGCCGAGTTTTCAGCCAGCTTCCGGGGGGTGCTGCCGACAAACCGTTCCCTCCAGGAGTCTTTGGAGGAAGTCCCCGCTATGATCATGGTTGCGTTGAATTCCCTGGCTGCATTTTCAATCTCTTGAACCGGGCTCCCAACGTACACACTGGGCGCGGCATCGATTCCATGAGAGATCAGCACGTCACAGATCTCCTCGAGTTTCTTGCGGCTCTCCTTACGCGTTCGTTGAATGGCCATGGCCGACGGCTCCTTGAGCAGCTTTGGTTCGGCCACATTGATAACGTTGACTTTTTCAACAACCTTGCCCAATTTTTTAAGGTATTCGACGGCTTGGTTGGACGTTTGGGAAAAAGAGGTGGCTAAAAGCGGCCTTTCGAAGGGCTTCTCGGCGCCGGCCTCCGGGCTTGCTTTGTATTTGTACACGAGTACCGGTGTGTCGGACCTTCTGATGATTTCAATGATGTCTGAAGGCGCGTAAAACTGTTCAAATCTCCCCTTTTTCAGATTGCCGATAACCACGAGATCGATGCCTTCGTTTTCGATGGCCATGATCACCTTCTGCACCAGCCCGCCCACAACGATGTAGGCACCGACCTCTATTCCCTGTTCGAAAAGGTTTTCCGCCCAGTTGATGAAGCGGATATTGGCCATTTCCCTCAAGCGGATCTCTTCCTTTTTCTCGTAGCCCTTGCCGCGGCGCATGGCCACTTTATCGCGCTGAATGACGTTGAGAAAAACGACATGGTTCATGGAGGCCTTTCGCAGGTCCATCAACGATTCCAGTGCATCGAACCACAGATCTTCGAATTTTGTAACGAACAGGACTTTTTCAATATTCATTGGGTTGCAACCCTTTTACGTATGTCTTGGGCGATTGAAAAAATCACAGGCCGCCTGACGGCATTTTACGAATTCAGCCTGACGTCGGGCCACAAACATCAATCGAGAAATTTTTTTATGGCGGCTGTCAACACTTCCGGTTCGACCGGTTTTTCCAGGTAGACTTCCGGTTCCGGAACGACGTCTCCGCCGAATTCGGTCAGGGCTTTCTGAGACCGCAAAAAAGTTTTCTGGGCGATGCCTGAAAGTATAATGACGTTGATATCCTTGAAGGCCGCGTCGGTTTTGAGTTCACGGTAAAACCGAATGCCACTTTGCCTGGGCATCAGCACATCGAGAATGACCAGGTCGGGCTTTTCTTCCTTCAGTCTTTTCAGTCCTTCCTCACCATTGGCCGCTTCAATGGGAATAAAGCCGTTTTCTTCCACAACGGTGGTGTTGAACAGTCTCACATCGGGGTCGTCGTCGACGACAAGCACTTTTTTCTGGCTCATTGAACGTCCTCCTAAGGGCGGCCTAAACTGAGCGTTTCAACTGACGGCCTCAATTTAGGTACTGGCGTGATGTCCCGGGGCGAGAGGCATCATTTTTGTGTCGGTTCATTCCCTTGCGTCAGCGATTCGTTGCCTTTTCGTCAACCAAAAAGGGCAGCCTGATGGTGAAAGTGGTACCCTCCCCTACGGTTGACCTGACGTCTATTTCACCTTGATTCTCTTCGATAAGCTTATGGGTCACGAGCAGCCCCAAACCGGTGCCCTTGGCTCCCTTGGTGCTGAAAAATGAAGAAAACAGTTTTTCCTTGACCTCTTCGTCCATGCCGCAACCGTTGTCTTCCACTTCAAGGACGACGAAGCGTTCCTCAAGTCTAGTGCGGACATGAACCGTATGTTTTTTATCGATGCTATCGTCGAAAATACAGGCGTCGATCGCATTCCCGACTAGGTTCAGCAAGGCCCGGTGCACGGTGGTCGGATCTAAAATTACCTCACCGATCTGATCGGAAAAGTTTTTTACGATCTCGATTTCATAATCCTGGGCGTTTCCCCGGACAAGTTCGCAGACATCGTCGGCGATCTCACTGGGATTGCACGGTTTATATTCAGGCTCTCTTTCCTTGGAATATGAAAGCAGGTCCATGACCAGCTCCGAGGTCTGATCTATGTTGCGCTTTATCATATCCCATCCATTTTTTAACTTATCGACGTTATTTTTGTCAATGCCGATGTCTACGAGGTAGCGCCCACCCTTGAAGCCGTTCAGTATATTTTTTATGCCGTGGGCCATGCCGGCAACCGTCTGGCCCACCGCCGCCAGGCGTTCGGCATTGAGCAGCTCCCTCTGCAGATTTTTGATTTCCCGAATGTCCTGGAAAAAAGCCACGCTGCCCATCATCCGGCCTTTTTCGAACAGCGGCGCACAGGAGAAGTTGACCGGGATCATTTCTCCTTTTTTCGATTGTATCAGCGCCTCCTTCCAAGTGGTAAGTTCTGCCAGCCGCCTGTTTTCCACCTTTTCCTGGATGGACGTGATGAATGCTTCCGGAAGGAGGTCCCGGGCATCCATGGCGCCGACAACATCGTCAGCCGCAAAGCCAAACAGCCTTTGGGCTTCGGGGTTGTACATCACGATATTCCAGTCGGCATCCGTGGCGACAATACCATTGTTGGAGCTGTGGATCAGCTTGGCCTGGAAATTGGCCCTGCGTTTGATCTCTTCCTGAAGCGTGGCGTTCTCCATGGCCACGCCAATACGGTTGCCGGTCAGTTCGAGGATCTGTTTTTCACCCGTGTGGAACTGGCTGGAATTCCTGCTGCCGGCCCGAATGACGCCGATGGCCTTGTTTTCTTTGCCCACTAGCGGGATGTAAACCAGAGAATTCAGACCAGCCGCTTTCAAGTGCTCGATTTCGGCGTCCGTCTGGTCGTCCAGATTTTCAAAAAGTGCCAGTTTCCCGGAGCGCCCTACCTGAGAAATGCAGCTGATGCCGCTTTCCCCGTTTTCCAGATCGTCAATGCTGCAGACGGCATCCGGGGAGCCGAAACTGTACTTCAGCTGATAGGTGCCGTCCGCTTCCAGGGAAAAAACACAAATGACATCGAAGGCGAAAATGTTGGTTATCTCCTTCAGGGCTTCTTCAATTCTTCCCTGGAGGTCCAGGGGGGCGCTGAGGGTCGAATAAATGGAGCAGAGGGTGGCGAGTTCCTGGGTGTGCCGGGCCTGCTCCTGTTCGGCATGCTTCTCCTCGGTTTTGTCCCAAAGCGTTTCGATGGCACCCACCACGGTGCCGTCCGGATCGGTCAGAGGCGCGGCCGTGAAGAACAGCCACTTGCCTTCATCGCCCATGTGTTCGAAAAACTCCTCGGCTTCATAGGCACCCCGGATCAGGTCCGATTTTTTCCAACGGGTGCTGTAGTAGCGCCAGACCTCTTCTTCATTGACGCCATCGAGAACCAGGTCCGCCATGACAGGCCTTTCCTGAAGCCGGAAGGGCTTCCACTGCTTCCTGGTTCCCACCATCTCTTCAGCGGAAAACCCGGTCAGCTTTTCGCATGCCCGGTTCCAGTGGGTCACCTTGTGGTCTCTATCGATGACGAAGGTAGGGATGGTGCTGCCCTGGATGATCTGGGCCATGGCTTCTTTACTGGCCAGAAGCGCTTTGGTCTGCTGGGACAATTCCCGGTTGTGGCGGTCCAGCTCGAACTGCGCATTTTTTTCCTCGCTTTTGTCCCAGAGCGTTTCGATGGCACCGATGATTTCCCCTTCAGGGGAGCGGATCGGTGCGGCCGTAAAAAAACACCACCTGCCGTTTTCCCCCAGGTGGGGAAAGAAGATTTCGGCCTCATAGGCACCGTCGATCAGGGCCGACTTTCGCCATTTCGAACCGTACAGGTTTTTTATCTCACGTTCATCGGTCTGGTCCAAGATGACGTCGGCCATTGCCGGCCGTTCGCTGTCCCAGAACGGCATCCACTGCTTATTGGTTCCCACCATCTCCTCGCCGCGGCACCCGGTCAGGTTTTCCAGGGCTTTGTTCCAGTGAATGATGGTGTGTGTTTTGTCGATGACGAAGGTAGGGATGGTGCTGCCCTGGATGATCTGGGCCATGATTTCATGGCTGGCGGCCAGTTCCCTGGCTTTTTCCTTCAGTTCGATGTTGTGGCGCTCGCGTTCTTCCTGGGCGCGTTTTTCTGCGGTCTTATCCCATAGGGTTTCGATGGCGCCGATCACCAGTCCTTCTGCATTCTTTATGGGCGCTGCCGTAAAGAAAAGCCACTTGCCGTTCTCCCCCAGGTGGTCGAAGTACTCTTCCGCTTCGAATGCGCCTTGAATCAGTTCCGACCGATTCCATTTGGCCCCGTAATACCGCCACACCTCTTCTTCGCTGACGCCGTCGAGAATGAGATCGGCCATGATGGGCCGCTTTTCCGGCCTGAACGGTTTCCAGTGCTGTCGGGTACCGATAATTTCGGTGGCCGGATAGCCGGTGAGTTTTTCGCAGGCGCGGTTCCAGTGCGTCACGGTGTGCGATTTGTTGATGACGAAGGTGGGAATGGTACTTCCCTGCACGATCTGCGCAAGGGCTCTTTCGCCGGCCAGAATTTCCTTGCGGTTGATCAGCGTGTAGGTGTCCTTGCGCCTGGAGGTTTCGACGATGAAGGTGTAGAATTCGTCGAAGAGCGCTTCTATTTTTGAAAAGTCATCCCTGTGCTGTTGCAGTTTTTCGAAAATGTCCCGCTTTTTATTCTTGACGTGCAGGCGGTCGAGCAGTGCGCGGGCCTCGAAAAAGTCAATGAATTGGACACTGGCCGGTTTGCTGCGTTTTATTTCCTCGCCAACGGCAATGTCTTTGGTCAGTTCGACGATCAGGCGAAGGCCTTCCAACCGGTACAGCTCCTTGTAGTCGCTGGTGGTGAAAATGCCGTTTTTCTTTGCATAGAGCCGTCCCACGGCATATGGATTGGGGTCGGCGACGCCAAGTACCTGGGTTCCATTGCCGCCATTTTCGCTGTCGAAAAGTGCTTCTAAAAGGGCCTTGCAGAATCTTCCCCCGCCGACAATGGCGATATTGATATTTTTCAAGATGGAAGTCATGTTGCCCTTTTTACCATAAAAAGAAAACAAGTGTTACCAATATAAAAGAGGGTATCAGAAAAACCAATGAATATTTCAGGATGTAGCCGAAAAAGCTGGGCATGGGGGTGCCGGCTTCTTCCGCGATGGATCGAACCATGAAGTTGGGTGCATTGCCGATGTAGCTGCAGGCACCGAAGAAAACGGACCCGGCTGAAATTGCCTGTAGATATATGGCCTTATCGGTCATAAGCAGGGGCACGGCCTGGGCTTCGGTCAATTCCGAGTAGAAGCTTCCCAGGGCGGTATTGAAAAAGGTAAGGTATGTGGGCGCATTGTCCAGGAAGCTGGAAAGCGCACCGGTTACCCAGAAATAGTGCCAGGGCTTTTCAACCGCACCGATCAGAAACCCGAGGGCGCCGTGGGAGCCCGCCTTGAGAATCAGCAGGCAGGGTATCATGGTGATGAAAATGCCGATGAAAAGGTAGGCGACTTCAACAATGGGAAACCAGGTAAAGTCGTTGTCGTCGCGGAGCCGGGAGGGGGTGGCCAAGAGCGAAGCGATTCCCAGAAAAACCAGCAGGCCGTCTCGAACCCAATCCTGAATCGCCCTGTGGATTCCCAGGGTGGAGATTTCCCCCCAGTCCACCATACCGCTCATGAGTACGGATCCGACAACGCCTGCCAGCAGGATGAAGTTGTATACCCCTTCCAGTTTGAGCGGTTGCTTTTCCCCCGTTTCATCGGGATGAGGAGCGCCTTCTTTGCGGTAGAAATAGGTGTCGAGCAGGAAATAGATTATCAGTAACAGTACCGTCACCAGCAGCATGTGGGGCAGGATTTTGAAGGTCCAGAAAAAGGTAACGCCATGGAGGAAGCCCAGAAATAGCGGGGGATCCCCCAAGGGTGTCAGCGATCCACCGATGTTTGCTATCAGAAAAATGAAAAAAACCACCATGAAGGTACGGCTTTTGCGGTAGCTGTTGGCCCTTAAGAACGGGCGAATCATCAGCATGGCGGCCCCGGTGGTGCCCATCCAGGAAGCCAGCAGCGTTCCCAAGAGGAGCATGGCCGTGTTGACGACCGGCTTTCCGCGTAGTGTGCCTTTCAGAAGAATTCCGCCCGAAACCGTGTAGAGGGACCACAGCAGTATGATAAAGGGAACGTAATCGGCGAGGACAATGTGCAGAATTTCATAAGCCGCCCCGCCCCTGAAGGCGATCAGAAAGGGGATGCCCATGGAAGCCGCCCAGAATGCGGATATCTTGCCGAAATGATGATGCCAGAAATTGGGCAGAAGCAGAGGCATCAGGGCGATGGAGAGCAGCATGCAGGCGAAGGGGATACAGCTCCACAAGGGAAGGCGTTCCCCCAGGTTGGCATGCCCTTCTTTTTCGTGGCCGCTACCGGAGGGCGTGAGTCCGGCAGGGTCCTGGCTGTGCGTATCTGTTGATGCTTCCGACGAGTGCCCTTGCGCGTGGGAGCGTGTTGCTGAACCGAGAACCAGAAATGAGATCAGGGATAAACAGATGGTTGCAAACGCCGCACACCGTATCAGAGGTCTCATGAGCGAGTTTCCTTTTACCTGCGCTATTAATGGGAAATACACCTCCAAAAAAGCATATTCGCTTTGAAGTTTCAATAATTATATGAATATTGGTCATTAAAAGATTTGTTATTAATTTATGAACATACGTTGCGACCGCTGTTTTTGATTGCAGGGGGTCTTCGCAAACCGGGCGTTGCGGGTGATTTCGCGTGTCGGTCCTGGCCGCGGGAAAATTTACTGGCATCACCGAATTAACCGTTGCAATATTCTTCTGATGTGTTATCAGGGAAAACTGTTCAAAATCCGGTAAAGCTAATATCGTAAATCCGGCAAGATCTCATGTTCTTCAACTATAAAAAGAACAGGGTATGGGCCGAAAACCTGTCCATCGTCATGCAGATCGGGCTGACCATGGCAGGGTGTATCTGTTTTTGCTTTTTTATCGGTCTCTATCTCGATCGCTGGCTGGGCACCCGGGGTATCCTGACGGTTGTGTTCATTTTGCTCGGAGTGGCGGGGGGCGCCAATGTCGTCTACCGGCAAATTATACATGTTACGAAAGACAGGGAATAGATGACGGCGGGAATCAGAAATACCCAGAAACGTTATGGGACGGTATCCATGATGGCGGCCGTCTTCGTGGGAATGGTCTTTATCGTTTTGGGCTATAAGCCGTTGGCCAAGGGCGTGGTCCTGGGGGGCCTATTCAGTGTGCTGAATTTCGTTCTGATCGGGGAAATTCTCCCCATCATCGTCGGAAACTCCAGGAAACGGGCCTCTTTCGTCTCCCTGGGTTCCATCCTATTGCGCTATCTGCTTATGGCCGTGCCGCTGTTTGTGGCACTGAAGCTGGAATGGATCGACTTCACCGCCACCGCCGTAGGGCTGTTCATGGTGCAGTTCATGATTTTGGGAGATCACTTGTTATCACGCTTTTTCCCGACGGGCATCAAACAAACACAGGATTAAACGTCAAGGACCATGGGTGAATTAGGCTTAATACATCAACTGATCATTCCCTTTCTGGGGCATAACATCACCATCAACCTGGAAGTCGTGGCGATGACCTGGATCGTTTTCGCTTTTCTGGTGGTGGTGGGGATCTTGTCCACCCGTAAAAGAAGCATTTTCCCCCGATCGATGCAGATGTTCGGTGAATTGTTCGTCAATCAGTTTTACGGTCTCACCGAAGATGCCCTGGACAAGGAAATGGCCAAAAAATACGGCCCCCTCATCTGCGCGCTTTTCATGTTTCTTGTACTGGCCAACTGGCTGGGTATCATCCCACATCTGGAAGAACCCACCAAGGATCTCAACACCCCACTAAGCCTCGGGCTGATGGGGTTTGTCATCGCCCACTATGCCGGTATCAAGACAAAAGGATTTAAAGCCTATGTAAAGGAATACATGGAGCCGATGTTTTTCATGGCACCCTTGAACATTATCGGGGAGCTTGCCAAGATTGTGTCCATTTCATTTCGGCTTTTCGGCAATATCATGGGCGGCTCCATCATCATACTGGTGGTTTCCCATCTGACCTACAGCATCGTCCTGCCACCCTTGCTGAACGCTTTTTTCGGTCTCTTTGTGGGCACCATACAGGCTTTCGTGTTCACCATGCTTACCGTGGTCTATATATCGGTTCAGGTCAAATAAGCTATGGAATTTGAAACTCAACTTATCATAAAAGCGGCCGCATTTACGGGTGCGGGGATTGCCATGGGACTGGGGGCCATCGGGGCCGCCATCGGCGAAGGCTATACGGCTGCCATGGCCAATGACGCCGTCTCCAGAAATCCGGAACTGTCCGGCGAAATTTTCAAAAACATGCTGGTCGGTCAAGCGGTTGCAGAGTCGGCCTCTATTTTCGCACTGGTGATTGCCATTTTGATGCTGTTTCTGGGTGTACCCCTGGACAACCTCTTGGAAGGCGCATCCATGTTCGGCGCGGGCCTCTGTATGGGTTTCGGTGCGGTTGGCTCCGGTGTCGGGTCTGGATTCCCGGGCGGACAGGCCTGTGTCGGCATTGCCAGGCAGCCGGCCGTCACATCGCGTCTGACCACCAACATGCTTATCGGGTCGGCCGTCTGCCAAACACCGGCAATTTTTTCAATGGTGGTAGCCCTGATGCTGATTTTCATGAACTTTGGCCAGCTGCCGTTGGCCCCGACCTGGGCCGCGCTGATCGGTGCAGGATTAAGCACCGGACTGGCGGCTATCGGGTCAGGATATGGCGGCGGTCTGGCTGCAGGATCAAGCTGCGAGGGTATTGCTAGGCAGCCGGAGTCGGTCGGTAATGTAACCACCGTTATGCTGGTAGGGCAGGCGGTTGCTCAGACACCGTCCATTTTTGGGTTGCTGGTCAGCTTTATCCTGCTGTTTAAAAAGTTTCCTGAATCTTCCACACTGCAGGCCGCAATGGCATTGCTGGGCGCCGGTCTGTGTATGGGATTGGGCGGCATCGGACCGGGTGTCGGCAACGGTATGGCGGCTGAGGGTGCCGTTCGATGGGTGGCCAGAAAAGTCAACAGGTCCGGTGAACTGATGCGGATCATGCTGGTGGGACAGGCGGTTTCTCAATCTACGGCTATATATGCCATGGTGATTGCGTTGGTCCTTATTTTTGTAGTTTGACAAATGGCGGTGAAAAATGCCCAATTTCGACGTTACGCGAATTTCGTTGCTATTTAAACGTACAAAACTGTACGCCTCATAACACAAAATTCGCGGTGCCTTGAACTTGAACATTTTACACCACCATGAACACAGAATTATAATATTAACTCATTAACCAGCGGCGAAGCCGCGTAAAATAAATTCGCTTCCAGCGAATTTATGGAGGTGAAAAATGGCTATTGAAGGCATTGATATTGTAAAAGCGGCAGCTTTTCTCGGAGCTGGAATTTCCATGGGTTTAGGCGCTATTGGACCCGGTGTGGGCGAAGGCATGGTTGCAGCCAAAGCATGTGAAGCGATCGGTAAAAACCCAAGGGAGGCCGGTCTTTTAACCCGAACCATGCTCGTTGGCCAGGCGGTTTCGGAATCCACCGGCATCTATTCACTGGTTATCGCGTTGCTGCTACTCTTCGTGGTCTAACGGCAATGGGCAGATCTTGTATTCAACGCCCTGAAACAACGGTGGAAAACAAGCTATGCAGATTATCAGCAATGTTGCCCTGATCAGCATTAATGAAACCCTGGTGGTTCAGCTGATCTCCTTCTTGATATTCCTCTTTGTCATCAATCGGGTCATGTTTCGCCCGTTGCGCGAATCGATGCAGGAACGGGAGCATTACATAGAGGGGATCCAGCTGGAGATTCGGGATGCGGAAAGGAAGCTGCAGAAAATCATGTTGGAAACCAGGGAGGAAGATGCCGCCGTACGCCGGGCGGGGCAGCAGGTGGCCGCCGAATTGGAAAAGCAGGCTTCCACGGAAGCGTCGGACATTATTGAGGGCGTCAGACAGCAGATCCTAGAGATGGGCGAGAAAAATCGAAAGGAGATCGATGCCCGCGTCGCCGAGGCGCGCAAAACGATCGCCGAGGAGGCGGACAAGTTGTCGTTGAGTATCATGGAAAAGGTTCTCGAGAGGAGACTGGCATCATGAAGGCTCGAAGCCGTAGCCGCATATTCGCGTTGCTGTCGCGGTTGCTGCCGCTTGTATTACTGGCAACGGCCGCCATGTTCATGATTGTGCACGGGGCCATGGCCGCGGAAGATGCCGCTGACTGGCGCCCTGCCTATGATCTTATCCTGCGCTATATCAATTTTGCCATCCTGATGTTTCTCATTTTCAAGTACGCTAGAAAGCCTTTGGTCAACTTTTTCAAGGAAAAAAGCGAGGATGTAAAAAAAGAGATCCAAGATGTGGAAAGGGAAAAGAAGGAGATCCTGGCAAAAGTCGAGGATCTTCTGAAGGCCCGCGACCACAGCAAGGAAAGACTCGAGAAACTGAAGGAGCGCATCATATCCCAGGGCAGAGCCAGCAAACAGCGCATCATCGACAGTGCCCAAGAGGAAGGCACCATTTTATTGGAAAGCGCGAAGCGGAAACTCCATAGCCAGCTGCTGTCGGCCCACGCGGACATCCGAGCGGAGATGATCGACCTAGCCATCGACATGGCCACCCGGAAACTGCCCGACCACATAGACGACCGGGACAACCAGATGATTTTAGAACACTACATGAAAAGCACCGATAGCCTCTGACGCATCACGCAGGCCACCGTCCAGCCATGCACCTCCCGCGCCCCCGGCCTCCTTGCGGCGGTTCTTCCAACTTCCGACAAATTGTCTTGACCATCTCATTGTTCTTCATTATAAATTGTACGACAGCCTCAATGCGATGCCCGTTGTGCACCGCATCCAGCCGCTCAAACCCAACCTGAAAAGGATCTTCAGGGTTGATGCAAACCAATTACAATGAAGGGGGGTAAGAATGAAAAAAGTGTTGATTGTTCTCAGTCTGCTGGCTGTAACCGTATTTTTTATTTCCGGCAGCGGCTTTGCCAAGAGCCAGGCGCTGGTCTATGGCACCACGGAAAAAGTCACCGACATGGATCCATGCAATGCCTATGACTTTCACACCTGGGAAATTTTTTACAACATCTACCAGGGCCTGATGGGCTATCCTCCGGGAGAAACCAATCTGGTTCCGGGCCTGGCGGAATCCTACACGATCAGCGACGATGGCAAGGCCTATACCTTCAACTTGAAAAAGGGCCTGAAGTTTTCGGACGGCACCCCGTTCGATTCCCAGACAGTCAAGTGGTCCATCGACCGGGTCATGCGCATCGCCGGGGATCCCTCCTGGCTGGTGACCGATTTTGTAGAGAGCGTCGAGGCCGTCGATAAATACCGCGTGAAGTTCAATTTGAAAAACCCCGTGGCCTATTTCCCCTCTCTCGTGGCCACCCCACCCTACTACCCGGTCAACCCCAATGTCTATCCGGCCGACAAAATCGTCAAAAACCCTTCCGAACTCAAGGGTGGAAAACTGGTGGGCCTCGGACCTTACCAGGCGGTTTCGTTCAAACGGGACGAGGAGATCGTTCTGGATCTCAACCCTTACTATGCGGGCGACAAACCCCTGAATGACCGGGTGGTCATCCGCTATTTCGCCGACGCCACCACCATGCGCCTGGCCCTGGAAAAGGGCGAGCTGGATTTTGCCTTCAAGTCCTTTAACCCGTCCGACATCAAAGACCTGGAAAATTCTTCCAAGATCAAAACCATCAAGGGGCAGGGCCCCTACATCCGTTATGTCTGTTTTCAGTGCGAAACCCCGCCCTTTGACGACAAGGTGGTCCGTCAGGGAATCGCCGCCGCCCTGAACAGAAAGGAAATCATCAAAAAGGTGTTTCTGGGACAGAATGCGCCGCTTTACTCCATGGTGCCAATGGGCATGTGGACCCACACCGACAGCTTCAAGTTTGCCTTCGGGGACGGCAACATCGCCAAAGCCAAGGAGCTTTTGGCCTCCAAAGGATTTAACAGCAGCAACAAGCTGAAATTCGATTTCTGGTACACGCCCAGCCATTACGGCGACACGGAAGTCGACATGGCCGCTGTCATCAAGTCCCAGCTGGAAGCAACCGGCGTCATGGAGGTGACGGTGAAGTCCGCCGAGTGGGCCACCTACAAGCAGAACTGGCACCAAAAGCTGATGCCGGTATACCTCCTGGGATGGTATCCGGATTACATCGATCCGGACAATTACACCGCCGCCTTTGCCGGCACGGCCGGATCCAAAGGCAACGGCATCTATTTTTCCAGCCCCGTATGGGACGCCTTGTTTGTGGAGGGACAGAAAAATCCCGATCCCGCCAAACGGGCCGCCGTATACGGGCAGGTACAGCAAATGTGGACCGACGAAGTCCCCACGGCCCCGATCTTTCAGGGAACGCTTTAC
Organism: Deltaproteobacteria bacterium; assembly: GCA_022340465.1. Taxonomy (NCBI): domain Bacteria; kingdom Pseudomonadati; phylum Myxococcota; class Myxococcia; species Deltaproteobacteria bacterium. Next base: position 62,891 of record JAJDNW010000024.1, read on the forward strand.
CTGTTTTCCCAGAAAAACATAGAGGGCATCATGATTTCGCCCACGCTGCAGTTCATTTATGCACCCATCAAACGTACCGAGTAAGGGACCATCGGCCCGTGTGCCGCGGGAGCGTGTGCGGCACACGGGCCTTTTTAATGTATGAAAAATCTTCTTCGATACATCTTCACACGAACCCTTCTAACCGTTCCCATGCTCTTTATTCTCTTGAGCATCGTTTTTGTGGTGATTCGCATCATGCCTGGGGACCCGGTTTCTTCCATGCTGGGCGGCCACGCTCCCGACAGCGTCATCGAGCAGAAAAAAGAGGAGTTGGGGCTCAACAGGCCCCTGATCGTGCAGTATGGCGATTATCTACTGCAAATCTGCCGATTGGACCTCGGCAACTCCATGATTTTCAATGAACGCGTCATCGATTCCATCAAGATGAAGGTTCCGGCCACCATCGAGCTCACCTTTTTCGGCATGCTGATCACGTTGATCCTGGGGATTCTGCTGGGGGTCTATGCCGCCGACAAGCGCCGGTCCCCCCAGGATTACGCCATCCGCCTTTACGGCATCGTCATATACTGCATTCCGGTCTACTGGCTGGGGTTGATGCTGCAGATGATCTTCGGGGTCTGGTTGGACGTGTTGCCGGTGGCCGGCCGGACCGGTGCGCGCGTGTTCGTGTCGATGTTCGAAAAAACCGGGTTTTACATTCTGGACACAATCCTGGTCAGGGATTTCGAAGCCCTGAAAGATGTCCTCATCCACTTGATCCTGCCCTCGTTCACGCTTGGGCTGACCCTTTCGGGAATTTTTATTCGTTTGACGCGGGCCAACATGCTTGATGTGCTCAAAGCGGACTACATCCTGGCGGCCGAAGCCCGGGGCATCCGGCACAACCGGGTAGTGTACAAACACGCATTGCTGAACGCCTTCGTACCCATATTGACCATGATGGGCCTCCAGGTGGCTCTGCTCATGGCCGGTGCGGTGTTGACGGAAACCACTTTTTCCTGGCCGGGAATGGGGCGGCTGCTCCTGGAGCGGATCTATCTCAGAGACTACCCCACCATCCAGGGCGTCATCGTCATCTTTGCCATGATCGTCGCCCTGGTGTCGCTGGTGGTGGATATCGTCTACGCTCTGGTGGACCCGAGGGTGCGCTACTGATGGATGTGCACATGACCGGAACAGTTATCAACGGAGGATTTTAGTGAAATATTCCCCCTCGGCAGGATTGGGAAAATTGTTGTCCCGCTTTACCGGCATGGGCAAAAAGTACGGGGTGGAGTGGTGGATTCTCGTCGCCGGTGCCCTCATCATTATAGCGGTCCTTTGCATGGCCGCTTTTGCCTCCCACATTGCGCCCTTCGACCCGCACAATCAAGCCGCCGGCCCCCAGCTGGCACCGCCTGGCGGCAAGCACCTTTTGGGCACCGACAACCTGCAGCGGGACGTTTTCTCGCGCATCGTCTTCGGCTCGCGGACCATCCTGGGGGTGGCGATTCTGGCGGCCATCATCTCCTCGCTGTGCGGCATCAGCTTAGGGCTGATCTCCGGATACAGCGGCGGGTTCTTCGACAAAATGCTTTCCCTGGTCATGGATTCGATCTACTCGTTTCCGGGCCTCATCCTGGCCATCGCCTTTGCCGCCATGCTGGAACCGGGGATCATCAGCATCACCCTTGCCGTGGCGGTGATCTACATCCCGACCTATTTCCGCCTGGTTCGCGGCCAGACCCTCAGCATCAAGGAGGAGCTGTACGTCGAGGCGGCTCAAGCCATCGGCGCACCGGGCAAGACGATTTTGTGGAAATACATCTTCCCCAACGTGATCGCCACCACCGTGGTTGTCTTCACCATGAATGTCGGCGATGCTATCATGATCGAGGCGGCCCTGACCTACCTGGGACTCGGCCTGCCGCCAAGTATCGTTGATTGGGGCATGGATCTGGCCATGGGTAAGAAATTTCTGCCCTCCGGCCAGTGGTGGCTGATTACCTTTCCCGGGGTCATGATTTCGATGCTGGCCCTCGGCTTTACCATGCTGGGCGAAGGTTTGGCGGAAATTCTGAACCCCAGGCTGCTGGAGCGTTAGTTTGGAAGAACATCTGCTAGAAATAAGAAACCTCGACGTGCAGTTTCCCATTCACATCGGGACGGTGCGGGCGGTGGAGAATGTCAGCCTCTATCTGAAACAGGGCGAGGTGATGGGCCTGGTCGGAGAATCCGGGTGCGGTAAATCGACCCTGGGGTTTTCCATCCTGAGGATGCTGAGATCTCCCGGCCGCATTACTGCCGGTGAAATCAATTATCGCCAGGAAGATATCGCCGGCATGTCCGCAAGGGAGATCCTGGCCCTGCGCGGCAAAAAGATCGCCATGATATTTCAGGATCCGCTGACATCCCTGAACCCGCTGTTCAAAGTCGGAAACCAGTTTGTGGAAACCATCCAGACCCATGAAAAAAGTGTATCCAGAAAGGATGCCCTGAAGCGGGCGGGCTTAATGCTCGAACGGCTGGGGATCGCCCGGGAGCGACTGTCAGAGTACCCTCACCAGATGTCGGGAGGGATGCGGCAGCGCATCATGATCGGCATGGCTCTGATCCTGAACCCGGACCTTTTGATCGCCGATGAACCCACAACCGCCCTGGATGTTATTGTCGAGGCCCAGTTTCTGGACCTTTTGAACGAACTGCGGGCGGAGTTCAATCTGACCATTCTCCTGATTTCCCACAACCTGGGTATCGTGGCACAGATGGCCGACCGCATCACCGTGATGTATGGGGGCAGAATAGCCGAAACCGGCACCTCGATGGATGTCTTTGCCGAACCCATGCACCCCTACACCCAGGGGCTTCTGGCCTCCATTCCCAACATTCAATTGGAGCAGCCCAAGCTGACCACCATGCCCGGTGCGCCCCCGGATTTGGTGGACCCGCCGAAAGGCTGTGTGTTCAACCCGCGCTGCCCGGAGGTAATGGAGATTTGCAGGGAAAAAAGTCCCGAACTGAACAAAAAGGCCGGGCATGCCGTGGCCTGCTGGCTGTACACGTGATATCTGAAGGCCGAAGATGAAACTTTTGGACATCCAACATCTGAAAAAACACTTTCCCCTGGACACGGGGGTGTTCAACTACTTGTTCACAAAAGACAAACGCGTGGTGCGGGCGGTTGACGACGTTTCGTTCTTTATCCGCAAGGGGGAGGTTTTGGGGCTTGCGGGGGAAAGCGGTTGCGGAAAGACCACCACGGGAAGGCTGGCCTTGAGACTGCTGGAACCCACAGCAGGGCGGATTTTCTACCGGGGGGAAGCGCTGCTCGAGTACTCCCTGGAGGAGATGCGCAGGATGCGGAAAAACATGCAGATCGTTTTCCAGGATCCATTCGCCTCCTTGAACCCGCGCATGCGCATCGGCGATTCCATCGCCCACCCGCTGGCCATTCACTCCAACGGGCGGGCGCAGGAGATCCGTGACAAGACGCTGGAAATCATGGAAAAAGTAGGCCTTTCACCGTCTGCGTTTTTCTTCGACAAGTACCCGCACCAGTTGTCAGGCGGCCAGCGCCAGCGCGTGGCCATCGCCCGGGCGCTGATCACGAACCCGGATTTCGTCGTGGCCGACGAACCCATTGCCATGGCCGATGTCAGCGTGAGCGCCATGATACTGGAGCTGATGGTAAAACTGAAGGAAGAGTTCGACCTGACATACCTCTTCATCACCCACGATCTGGCCACCTGCAAATACATCTGCGACAGAATCGCCATCATGTACCTGGGCAGAATCCTGGAGATCGGCCCCCTCGAATCCGTATTCAAAAATCCGGTCCATCCCTACACGGTTTCCCTGCTGGCGGCTGTGCCGGTTCCGGACCCGAAGTTCAAACGCCGGCACGCAATCCCCAAGGGAGAGATACCCAGCGCCATCGATCCGCCGTCCGGCTGCCGCTTTCATCCGCGCTGCAATGTTGCCGTGCCGGGATGTTCCGTGGCCGTTCCGGAGCTGGTGGAGGTGGGCAGGGATCACTGGGTGGCCTGCCCGGTCAAGGCCGGAGGATGACGGCCCGGGGGGGGCGCATCGACCGGGCGTGTATGCTCAGCCGCAAAAGGGGGTAAAGAAATGAAATATTTACTGACACTGATCTTCGTGTGTTCCGCAATGATCAGCGCCGTAGGCATTGCCGCCAACGCAACGGACAAGGCCGGGAAAGCCGGCGGCGTCACCTGGGAGGTTCCCATTGCCGCCGGTGTCTGGTACCCGGGAGACGGCGAGATTCCCGAAAAGCCCATGCGCTACTACCGGGCCAGGTGTTGGCCGGGATGCCACGTTGGCAGCAGCCAGTACGGCATGTTTCCGAACACGTCCCTTTCGAACGATCGGCCGATCTTTCCAACATCGACCATCGACCGGGTGGCCGACGGGTCCCTGAAAAAGGATTAGGGGAGTTACCAGCCATGTTTCCCAAAGCAGTTTACCACTCAAGACGCAAGCGCCTGGCCGCAGACGTCGGCTCGGGCATCGTCCTTTTCCTGGGCAATGGCCAAAGCCCCATGAATTATGCGGACAACCTGTACCCTTTCCGGCAGGACAGCTCCTTTTTATATTTCTGGGGCCTGGACATGCCCGACCTTGCCGCCGCCATCGACATCGACGCATCCCGGGAGATCATATTCGGCGACGACATGACTCTGGAGGAATCGGTGTGGTCCGGCGCATCGCCGTCCCTGTCCTTTCTATGTGAAAAAACGGACGTTGCGCAGATCGAGCCGGCTGACCACCTGACGCCCTTCATCCAAAAAGCGCGCAGTTCGGGAAGGACCGTGCATATCCTGCCCCAGTACCGGGCGGACAACATCATGGCGATGTCACGGCTGCTGAACACAGCCCCGGGCGACCTGGGCGAGACCGTGTCGCCCGAGCTGATCCGCGCGGTTGTCGCCCAGCGATCCATCAAGAGTGCGGCCGAGGTCGACCAGATGGAATCGGCCCTGGACATCTCCCGCGAGATGCACATGACGGCCATGAGGATGACATCCCCCGGCATGTACGAACTGGAGGTGGTGAGCGCCATGGAGAGCATCGCCTATGCGCGGGGGGGCAGCCGCATGGCCTATCCCACGATTTTCACGGTCAGGGGAGAGATCCTGCACAACCAGTTTCACGGCAACATCATGCAGGCGGGGAATCTGGTTGTCAACGATTCGGGTGCCGAGTCCCCCATGCACTACGCCAGCGATATTACCCGCACCATCCCCGTGGGCGGCAGCTTCAGCACCCGCCAGAAAGAGATTTACCGCATCGTGCTGGCGTCTCAAGAGGCGGCCATCCAGTCCATGCGCCCCGGAACCGCTTTCAGGGACATTCACCTGCTGTCGTGCCGCGTCATAACCGAGGGACTGCAGGCGCTCGGCCTCATGAAGGGCGACGTCGACGCATCGGTGGCTGCGGGTGCCCACGCCCTGTTTCAACCGGCGGGGCTGGGACATATGATCGGGCTGGACGTTCACGACATGGAGGGTCTGGGGGAAGACCTGGTGGGCTATACGGACACCATCAAACGCAGCGACCAGTTCGGGACGCGCAACCTGCGTCTGGCCCGTCCGCTCGAGGAGGGCTTCGTGCTGACGGTGGAGCCCGGCATCTATTTCATCTCCCGGCTGATAGACAGGTGGCGCTCTGAAAACAAATTTTCCGACTTCATCGACTATGACAGGGTGGAGGCGTACAAGGGATTCGGCGGTGTGCGCATCGAGGACAATGTTCTGGTCACCCGCAGCGGCGCGCGCATTCTCGGGAAACCCATACCGAAACGCGTTGAAGAGGTCGAGGCGCTGGCATCGTCATGACAGGGTACCTATAAATCCTTCAACAAAAGGTTGTCGGGCGAGCTGTCGATGATTTCCTGAAAACGGGCTAGGGATGTGGAAATCGCGGCGGTTTCCTTTGTCTTTAACATCGGGATGTTGTCGGAGCCGATCTTTTCCAGCGACGCCAGAATGTAGCCCATGCTCAGAAGGTCGGTGCTCACGGCTGGCTGGTAGACCGGTTCGTCCTGATCAATCCCCGCCAGTTCCGACAAAATGCCGCTTTCCGTCAGGTCGGCCACGAGCCTGTGCACCAGCCTTATGGGGATCTCGAGCCGGCCTGAAATCTGGCTCATGGTGAGCGGTTCCTTTGCTTCCGTAAAGCGTTGCACAATCAGGTGAGTGATCATCAGCGCCAGATGTTTCTGCATGCCGGAGGAAATCCGTCGGCTCTCCCGGTCGAATTCATAGGCTTCGATATTCTGATGGGCGAAGGAAATTTCCGCCCCGAAAAAAACGATCATCCAGCTCAGGTGCAGCCATATAAGGAACAGAGGCAGTGCGGCGAAGCTGCCGTAGATGGCATTGTAGCTGGCGATGAGAAACTGAAAGTTGATGTAAGTGTGCTGGAGAAGCTGATACAGTCCGCCGGCAATGAACCCTGCCAAGAGGCCCGAAAGAAAGCGGACTTTGGTGTTGGGCATCAGCAGGTAGATGAGGGTGAACAGCATCCAGATCATGAGGAAGGGCAAAAGCTTGAACGAAAAGTAAATGATGGGGCTGACGCCGCCCAGCAGGGAAAACTGTTGAATGATGGTGGTGACCTGTGTCTTGACGTACACGGTGACGCTGCTGGAGAGGATGACAAGCACGGGGGAAAGCACCATAATGGTGAGATAATCGCTGAATTTCCTCCATAGGGAACGGGATTTCTTGACATCCCAGATGTCGTTTAGGGACCGTTCGATATGACTCAACACGTTTACGGAAGCCCAGAACAGGACGATGACGCCGATGCCGGCTATCATGCTGCCCCTGGTCCTTTCGAGCAGATTGTGTGCGGAAGCGACCACCTGCATCATCACCGCTTCCTGTCCGGGAAATTCCTGAAGCAGTCTTTGCTCCAGAGACGTCTCGAAACCGAATCCCTTGGCGATGGCGAAGGCCATGGCCATGATGGGCACGATGGCGAGCAGGCTGTAGTAGGTTAGAGCGGAGGCCCTTAGCTGGAGGCGGTCCTCCCCGATGCCGCGAACTGCCAGCAGCACCATCCTGAGCAGTCGTAAAAGAAAGGACCTTTTGCCCGACAAGTGCCGGGACTGAATGTTCCAGACATCTATTTTCAAAAAGTTCAATAGCTTTGAAACCATGGCGACACCATTGATTGGAAAGCGGTTATATCAGTCAAAGGATCTGAAATTGCCGACACTCCCCGCGAAAAAACAGGCGACCCGGTGGTCGGTATCCACTTCCCGGTATTCGGGTTCACGCTTTCGACAGACATCCTTGGCAAAGAGGCAACGGGTGTGAAAGCGGCACCCAGACGGCGGGTCGATGGGGCTGGGGACATCTCCCGCCAATATGATTCTATTGCGGGTGGCTCTGGGATCCGGCAGCGGCGACGCGGACAGCAGGGCCTGGGTGTAAGGGTGTAGCGGCTTTTTATAAAGCCGTTCACGGGTGGTGCTCTCGACAATTTTTCCCAGGTACATGACGGCAACGCGATTGCTGATGTTCTCCACGACGCTCAAGTCGTGGGAAATGAAAAGGTAGGTCAGGCCAAACTGTTCCTGGAGATCCTTCAGGAGGTTGATGACCTGGGCCTGGATGGACACGTCCAGGGCCGACACCGCTTCGTCGCAGACAATCAATTGAGGGTTGAGGGCCAGGGCCCTGGCCACACCGATACGCTGGCGTTGTCCGCCGGAGAATTGGTGCGGGTATCGGCGCATGTGCTCCTTGCGCAGCCCGACGACTTCCATGAGTTCGAGGACCCGTTCTTCCCTGGCTTTTCGGCTGCCCATGCCGTGCACGAGCAGGGGTTCGCCGATGATGTGAGACACTGTTTTGCGTGGGTTCAGGGAGGAAAAAGGGTCCTGAAAAACGATCTGCATCTCCTTGCGCAGTTTTCTGAGCCGGGTTTGATCGTATGTGACGATATTCTCGTTGTTGAAATATACCGAACCGCTGGTGGGTTCCTCCAGCCTCAGGATGACGCGGCCCAGGGTGGTTTTGCCGCACCCCGACTCGCCCACGAGCCCAAGGGTCTTCCCTTTTTCGACGGTGATGTTCACGCCGTCGACGGCCTTGACCGAAGCTATTTCCTTTAAAAACACGCCGCCCAAGATGGGGTAGTGCTTCACCAGGTTTTCGGTTCTCAGAATTTCCTTTGATCGGGTCTCTGTGTCAGGCATATTTCAGGCACCGTACTACATGATTATCTCCCACGTCACACCGTCGGGGCTTGGTTTTACGACAATCGTCGAAAACATCCGGGCAGCGGTCGCTGAACAGGCATCCATCGGGCAAATTGAACAGGGACGGAACCACACCCGCAATGGTGGGCAGGCGTTTTTTTTCTTCCTGCCGACCGAGGATGGGGATCGATTCCATCAGTCCTATCGTGTAGGGGTGTTTGGGGTTCAGGAACAGCGACTCCACGTCGGCATACTCCATGACGCGGCCGGCGTACATGACCGCAACGTGCTGGGCCATCTCCGCGATCACGCCCAGGTCGTGGGTGATGAAAAGGATCGAGGCGCCCGTGTCCGCCTTGAGTGTGTTCATCAGGTCCAGAATCTGGGCCTGGATGGTTACATCGAGAGCGGTCGTGGGTTCGTCGGCGATCATCAGCTCCGGGTTGCAAGCCAGTGCCATGGCGATCATCACCCGCTGGCGCATGCCGCCGCTCATCTGGTGGGGGTAGTCGTCGAGCCGCCTTTCCGCTGCCGGAATACCCACTTTGCGAAACATGTCGACCACGCGGTTGCGGGTCTCTTTTGCACTCAGGTTCCGGTGCAGGCGGATGACTTCGCCGACCTGGTCTCCCACCGAAAAGACCGGGTTGAGTGAGGTCATGGGTTCCTGGAATATCATGGAAATCCGGTTGCCCCTGATGCCGCGCATCTCCTTTTCGGAAAGATCCAGCAGGTTCGTTCCGTTGAAACGGATGTCGCCGCTCACGATTTTGCCGGGCGGGTCCGGGATGAGCTGTATGATCGAGTGGGCGGTAACGCTTTTCCCGCAGCCGGACTCACCCACCAATCCCAAGGTCTTGCCGGGTTCGATGGACAGGTTGACATCGTCGACGGCCCTGGCCACCATTCCTCGCACGAAGAAGTGGGTTTTAAGATGCAGGATGTCAAGTAGGTTTTGGCTGCTCATGTTTGGCCTTCAATCGCGCAACCGCGGATCCAGCGCATCACGCAGGCCGTCGCCAAAGAGGTTGAATCCGATGACGGCCAGCAGGATGGCGATGCCCGGAAGGGTCATCACCCAGGACGCTCTCAAGATCAGCGACCGGCTCCTGGCGATCATGGCACCCCACTCCGGTGTCGGCGGCTGGGCACCCAGCCCCAGAAAGCTCAAGGCCGCCGCGTCCAGGATGGCCGAGGCAAAGGAGAGCGTTGTCTGGACGATCAAGGGGCCCAGGCAGTTGGGGATGATGGCAATGAAAATGATGCGCCAGTCCCTGGCGCCGATGGAACGGGCCGCGATGACATAGTCCTTTTCACACTCTTCCAGAACGCTGCCACGGACGATGCGGGCAAAGCGCGGGACGTAGGTGATCCCGATGGCCAGCATGGCATTGCGCAGGCTGGGGCCCATGTAGGCCACGACGACAATGGCCAGCAAAAGATAAGGAAAGGCCAGGATGATGTCCATGATGCGCATGATGACACTGTCCAGCGTGCCCTTGTAGTAGCCGGCCACCGAGCCCAACAGGGTGCCGAAAACAAAGGCCAGGCCCACGCTGAAGACAGACACCATCAGCGATACCCGCGATCCGTAAATCAGACGCGAAAGGATGTCCCGGCCCAGGTCGTCGGTGCCCAGCATGTTTTCCCAAGAACCGTTATCGTGCCACACCGGTGGTTTCAGTTGATCGTACAGCGAGGTTTCCACGGGATTGTGAGGGCTCAGCCAGGGGGCAAACACGGCCGCCGCCACGAACACGGACACGATCAACAATCCGGCAATGGCGGTTTTGTTTCGCCAGAGCTGGGCCATCTGTGCGACGAAGGGGTGCCTGTCCAGAGGGCTTATGTCGGTCTTTGTCGCGGCCATGGGCTAGTGCACACTGATCCTGGGGTTGATGACGGCGTAGAGCACATCCACACACAGGTTGATAATGATAAAAAGCGTGGCGATGAACAGGGTCCCTCCCTGGATGACCATGTAGTCCCGCTGCATGACGGCATCGTACATCCATTTGCCCACACCGGGCCAGGCGAAAATGGTTTCGGTTAGAATGGCGCCGCCCAGGGTAACGCCGAACTGCAGCCCGATGGTGGTCACCACGGGTATCATGGCATTGCGCAGGGCGTGCTTGAAAACAACCTTGAAGCGGGAAAGCCCCTTGGCCTTGGCCGTTTTGATGTAGTCCTGGCGCAGGACTTCCAGCATGGCGGAACGGGTCATCCGGGCCACGATGGCCATGGGAATGGTGCTCAGGGTGACCGCAGGCATGATGATGTGCCACAGGGCGTCTTTCAGGGCCACCCAGTTGCGGGTAATGACGGCATCCAGAATGTAGAAATTGGTGATAATATCGAGGTTGACGTCGATACTCAGGCGGCCCGAAAGGGGCAGCCATCCCAGGTTGAGTGAAAAAATCAGCATGAACACCAGGCCCAGCCAGAAAATGGGCATGCTGACACCGGCAAGGGCACCCAGCATGCTTACGTAATCGAAGAGGGAATACTGGCGGGTGGCGGAAACAATACCCAGGATGATCCCGAAGAAGCAGGCGATGATCAGGGCGCACACGGCCAGTTCGATGGTGGCGGGAAAGCGCTGCGTGATTTCAATCCACACCTTCTGCCGCGTCCAGATGGTTTCGCCCAGGTCGCCCTGCATCAGTCTTTTCAGAAACATCCCGTACTGAACATAAAGGGGTTCGTTCAGCCCCAGGTGCTCGCGGATCTCCATCAGCGCCTCGTCGGTGGCGCGCTCACCCAGCAGCAGCTCCGCCGGGTCCCCCGGGGTGACATGCAGCATGAAAAAGACGATGATGGAGACGCCCAACAGCGTGGGGATCAGAATCAGTATCCGTCTTAGGATGTAGGCCAGCATACGATAGATTAAATGCTTCCACCTAAATTGAGCGTTTCATTATGTCATTCCTGCCAGGGCAGGAACCCAGAAATGGAGACTGGATGCCGGATCGAGTTCGGCATGACGGATCAGGCTGTCGATTTACCGGGTCGATCGATCTCCCCCGGGGTAGCCCGGGGGAGGATGGTTTTATATGACGCGGCCTATTGGTCCAGCCACACGTTTTTCAGCCGGACGGAGCTTGTGGGGTGGAGCTTGAAGTTCATGACCTTCTTCTGAGCCGGCCAGATAACGGTCGAGTGGGCTACGGGAATGACTGGGCACTCATCGTAGAGCAGCTGCTGGGCATCTTCGTATATCTTGGTGCGTTTTGCCTGATCCACGGTCTGCTTACCCTGCAGCATGAGTTTGTGGTAGGTTTCGTTGTGCCACTGGGTGCGGACCGAAGGCGAGGCCAGCCCGTCGAAGAGCACGGCCAGAAAGTTGTCCGGGTCGCCGTTGTCGCCGGTCCACCCGAGCTGGAACAGGTCCATGTCTTCGGGCTGTTCGCGCTGGCGTTTCAGGTAGGTGCCCCAGTCGTAACTGACGATTTTGGCAACGATGCCGACCTTTTTCAGGTCCGCAGCCATGGCCACGCCGATTTTTTGCCCGTCCGGGTTGTACGGCCTGGGAACCGGCATGGACCACAGGGTGATTTCACCCAGGCCCTCGCCTTCGGGGAACCCTGCTTTTGCAAGATACTCCTTGGCCAGTTCCGGGTCGTACTTGTAGCCTGGAATGGATTTGTTGTAGCCCCACATGGTCGGGGGGATGGGGTTCTTGGCAACCTGGCCCATGCCCTGGTAGATATTGTCCACGATGGCCTTGCGGTTGATGGCGTGCGCGATGGCTTTTCTCAGGTTGACGTTGCTCTTCCAGGGTTCCTTGGTGTGGTTGAAGGAGAGGTACCCGATGTTCATGCCCGGCTGCGTGGGGAGCTTGAGGTTTTTGTCCTTGCGCGCCAGGTCGATGTCCGCGGGGTTGGGGAACTGGCAGATGTGAATGTTGCCGGTTTTCAGTTCCAGAAAGCGGACCGAGTTTTCGGGAATGGAACGGAAAACGACCTTGTCCAAATAGGGGCCACCCTTCTTGTCCCAGTAGGCCTTGTTCTTTTCCAGGATGATGCGGTCGTCCTTGATCCACTGAACGAACTTGAAGGGACCGGTTCCCACGGGAGTGCGCAGGAACTCCTTCGGATTTTTCAAAAAGGCGGTGGGGCTGATGATGTCCGCGAAATCCATGCCCAGGTTGGCCAGGAAGGGGGCCTCCACGCGTTTCAGGTTGAACACCACCGTGTATTCGTCCACGGCCTCGATGCTGCCCACCGTGTCATCCATTTCCATGGAAACCCAATACTCGGGCGGGCGCTCCTGGGGCGGGATATCCCATCCCTTGCCGGTGAACTTGACCTTGCGGTCCTTCATCATGCGGCCGATGGAAAAGACGACGGCATTGGCGTTGAAAGGGGTTCCGTCGTGGAACTTCACACCCTTGCGCAGGTGAAACGTGTATGTTTTCCCGTCGGCGGAGATGTCCCAAGATTCAGCCAGCCCCGGCTCTAAAGCGGTGCTCTCGTCGGCATAAAAAACCAGTGCTTCGAAGATGTTGTCGCACACTAAAAAGGAGTTGCCGTCGGTTTCATAGGCGGGATCCAGGCCGACGCTGTCGCCGCCCCTGCCGAAAACGAGGGTTCCCCCTGTTTTGGGTGAAGCCGCCATGGCGGCACCCGTGAAAACGAAGACCATTATTATAAGGATCAACGACAGTTTTCTTACCATAGGGTCCTCCTTCTGCATCTTAGGTTTTGTGGGGAAAAGGGCATGCCCTGTGTCGCCGATATGCCCCTTGGTATGGTGAAAGCCAAGCCTTCTTTTTATTTGTGGGTTTTTCGGTTCGGAAGCCGATATGACATAGCTATCACATAGCTATCAGAAGCATTTGGCTTTGTCAAAACAACAATGTGCCATTTAAAAAAAGCCTGCTCATGTCTTCCGAACGGCCGATTGCGCTTGAAAGTTACGGCGGGGTTTGAGACACAGGTGGCATGAAGATGCGCGGTTTTGAAACAGAAACGGGCACCCCGTGGTATGCCGTCGGTGCGGGCGATACCTACAACCGGTGGCTGCTCGCCCTCTTCAGCGGCGTACTCCTGGGCATTCCCTGGGTCTATCCGTCGTTTTCCTCTCTCATCTTCGTCGCCTGGCTGCCGCTGTTTCAGTTGGAAGCCGGTCTGAGGCGACAGGGAAAAACCTACCTGCTTTTCAACTATGCCCTCGTAAGCTTTCTCCTGTGGAACATCCTTGGAACCTGGTGGATCGCACGGGCGTATGTTCCGGGGGCGGTGCTCATCATACTGACCAATGCGCTGCTGCAGGCAGCCTGTTTCCGGTTGGCCAGCGGTCTGGGTAAACATGTGGGGGCGCCGTTCATTCTGCCGTTCACGCTGATATGGATGGGGTTCGAGCATTTTCACGAATGGTGGGACCTTGCCTGGCCCTGGCTCAACCTGGGGAACGCTCTGGCTTCATCGCCGGTGGTGGTTCAGTGGTACGAGTACACCGGCGCCCGCGGGGGGACGCTGTGGATCATTCTGGCCAATTTCGCAGCGTTGAAGGTTCACAGGGACTGGGTCGCCAACCGCAAAAAGCCCCTGGTGCGGTCATGCACCGGCTTCCTGTTGGTGCTGCTGTTGCCGTCCCTGGCTTCCTGGCAGATCTTCCGCAACGTCGCCGCCGGCTCGGACAGCCTGCCCTTTGTCCTGGTGCAGCCCAACCTGGACCCCTATACCCAAAAGTTTGTTCCCGAAGCGCAGGCCGGCCACCTGGACGCCTTTTTTAAAACGGCCGACGCGTCGTGTGACAGCAAGACCCGTCTGCTGCTCGGTCCGGAAACCCTTATTTTGAACCAGATCGACGAAAAGGATCCCACGTCGTCGTCCGAGCTGCGCCGCATGAAGGCCTTTCAGCAGAAATACCCGCAGCTGAGCATTCTCCTGGGCGCGCACAGCTTCGAAAAAATTCCCGCAGGGAAGGTGGTCCCGGGCAGCCGCTGTGACCCTGAAAAGAGAATCCATTTCGAGGCCTTCAACTCGGCGCTGTTCCTGGCCCCGGCATCCACGGCCCGGTTTTATCACAAGACCAAGCTGGTGCCGTTGTTCGAGCGTGTGCCCTTTTTGCCGTACCTGGGGTTTTTGGGGAGATTTTCCCTTGAGCTCGGGGGCTACGTCGGCACCTATTCCAATCGCCAGGCACGGTCGTTTTTCAAAGCTCCCGGCGATGCGCCCGACATCCTGCCCATCGTCTGCTTTGAATCGGTTTTCGGCTCCTATTGTGCAAGGCGTCTGTCGGCGCGCAAGGGAATCGCCGTAATGATCACCAATGACGGATGGTGGAAACACACGCCCGGATACCGGTATCATTTCAATTTCAGCCGGCTGCGTGCCATCGAATGCCGGCGGGACCTTATACGGGCGGCCAACAACGGCATTTCCGCCCTCATCGATGCGCGGGGGACGGTGGTCGCACGGACATCCTGGTGGCAGCCCGCGGTACTCAAAGGGGAGGCGCATCTCAGGGCAGGACGCACATTTTTTTCGAGGCACGGAGACTATCTGGGAAAGGCTACGCTGCTTTGTGCTTGCGTTCTGTGCCTCTGGGCGGCTGTTTGCCGCAGACGGCCGTAACACCGGCGCCGGGAGGGGCCGCCGTTTTCTCGGTATGTTGGCATGCGGGGCAGATATGTGTGCCGCGCTGGGCCACCGTCAGGCGTTGGATCGGCGTCCCGCAGCGCGGGCAGCCAAGGCCGGTTCGGCGAAACACCTTGAGTTCGTCGGCGTTGCGCCCTGTTCTGCCGGCCACCGAATAGAAGTTGCCCTCGCCGGTGCCTAATGATGTGCCCATGTTTTTGAGTCCCTTTTTGAGCACGCGCGGGATGGCCTTGTGCAGGTCGTCCACCTCTTTTTCGGTGAGCGACACGCTGACGCGCTCGGGGTGGATCCTGGCCGCCCACAGCGCTTCGTCCACATAGATGTTGCCCAGGCCGGCAATGAAGGACTGGTCCAGAAGCAGCGGCTTGATCCGGCGCTTTCTGGCCTGCAGCATCTTTGCAAAGCGTTTTCGCGTGAAGCTCCGTTCGAGCGGTTCGGGTCCGATGCGGTCGAGAATCGTGCGTGCTTCCCGGGTCAGGGTGAGGCGGCCGAATTTGCGCGTGTCGTGAAACCGCAACTCGCGCTCACGACCGACCCGCAGCACCACGTGTTCGTGCCGGTCACGGCCGGTCCCGCAGGCCTTCCAGTTCAACCTGCCGGTCATGCGCAGGTGCACCAGCAGCGTCCAGTCCCCGGACAAAGCCATGACGATGTATTTGCCCCTCCGGGTGACGGCCTCGATGGTCAACCCCTTGATTGTTGCGCAAAAGGTTTTCGGGGACATGCCGGCAACCGTCCTGGGCCAGTACACGCGCGCTCCCAGGATGGAACGCCCTGTGATTCCGAGGGCGTTCAGGTTCTCAACCACCGTCTGCACTTCGGGCAATTCAGGCATGCAGAACATCCTTTTCTCAAACCTGATCTCACTGCAGGTTAAAATTTGAAACACTCGGTTTATAGCGTTTGACAGAATACCGACCCGAGACTACGTTTTCCATCTGGCTACCTTACTGCTTCGGAAAAAATATTCCTTATGTTGGACATCGGTTGTATCGGAACATATATGTGACAACCGGTATAGGTGTTGATAATTACCTGGTGGATGCATATCATGATCTTGTTGGCCGTGTCCATGTTGAGGTAAAATCGAAAACGGCGATGCCCTCACTACCTTGGGGCGCATGTCTACAATGACATTTGATGGGCACCATGAAAAGATCCTCGCACGCCAAACAGATGCTGGCAATACAGCTGCTTTTATGTGCACTTGTGTTCGATTCGTTCGTTTATGTTTCGAGGAGCTTTGCGGCGGAAATGCCGGCCGGGGAAAAACGGACGGCAATCTTTCGGCTGTATGCATCCTACATGGACGAATTTCCCGAGGTCCGGGGAATATCGGCACTGCAGGCCATGGCGTTGCACCGCCGGGGAGCGGTGGTCTTCGTGGATGTCCGCAAACCGGCCGAGATGGAAATCTCCACGCTGCCCGGGGCCGTGGGAGCCGACGCCTTTCGAGCCCACCCTGATCGCTACCGGGGCAGGACGGCGGTGGCCTACTGCACCATCGGCTACCGCAGCGGCCTGTTTGCCAAAAAGATGGCCGAACAGGGCGTTCCGGTGTTCAACCTCGAAGGGGGGATCCTGGCCTGGCTGTGGGAGGGCGGCGAACTTCTCGACGCCGGAGACGGAGCGGTGAAGCGTGTCCACGTGTATGCGCAAAAATGGGACCTGGCCCCGCCCGGGTATGAAACCATACGGTTCGGTTTCTGGCAGCGGCTGTTCATTAAGTGAATGCAGCCATTTTTAAAAAAAGGGAACCCTCGAATCAGGGAGGAGAAATTATGGACAGACCCATCTATCTGGACTACAACGGCACGACGCCGCACGACGCGGAGGTGGTCGAGGCCATGCGGCCCTTTCTGGAGACCGAATTCGGCAATCCCTCCAGTTCCCATTGGTACGGGATCAAACCCCGGCAGGCGGTGGAAGCGGCGCGCCGGCAGGTGGCCGGCCTTTTGAACTGCCAGCCAGGGGAGGTTTTTTTCACCAGCGGCGGCACCGAGTCCAACAACCACGCCATCCTGGGAACGGCGCAAGCCCTGCAGGCCCGGGGGAACCACATCATCACCAGCAGTTTCGAGCATCCAGCCGTGTTCGAAGTGTGCGGCTACCTGGAGCGCAACGGTTTCGAGATCACCTACCTGCCGGTAAGCGAGGAGGGGATGGTTGACCCCAACCGGGTGGCGGACGCCGTGCGTCCCGAGACCATCCTGATCTCCATCATGCACGCCAACAACGAAGTCGGGACCGTGCAGCCCATTGCCGCCGTCGGCCGCATCGCCGAGGAACACGGTATTGCCCTGCATGCGGATGCCGCCCAGTCGGTGGGCAAAATCCCCACCGATGTTCAGGTGATGGGGGTGCACCTGCTCTCGGTGGCCGGGCACAAGGTGTATGCCCCCAAGGGGATCGGCGCCCTGTATGTTCGACCGCCGCTCAAGCCGGAACGCTTCTGTCACGGCGCCGGACAGGAAAAAGGGGCGCGGGCCGGCACCGAAAACGTGATGGGCATCGTCGGGTTGGGCAAGGCCTGCGAGATCGCCAAAAGAGACCTGGAAAAAAACATGGCCCACATGAAATACCTGCGTGACAGGCTCCACGAGGGGCTTTTGAGCCGTCTGGCGGACATTCGTGTGAACGGCCACCAGGAACAGCGCCTTCCCAACACCCTGAGCGTTTCCTTCAAGGATATCGAAGCCAACCGTCTGCTGGAGGAAATCGGCCTCGATGTGGCGGTTTCTGCCGGGGCGGCATGTCATGCCGGCACCGTGGCGTTGTCCCACGTGCTCATCGCCATGGGCGTCCCCGTGGAGTGGGCCAAGGGGACCCTGCGCTTCAGTTTGGGCAAGATGACCACCGAGGCGGAGATCGATAAAACCATCCGTGTGGTCGCCGATGCCGTGGGGAAATTGCGGCCGGCCTGTTGAAAGCCGTTATACCGGTTGTCATATATATGTTCCGATACAACCGATGTCCAACACAGGGTGGATGATGAATTTACTTGTATTGTCAGAGGGCTATTAGGGTCACGTCATTCCTGCGGAGGCAGGAATCCAGAACATTTAACTGGGCTACGGGCGGCTCGGGTGTAACGTGGGATTTAGAAATTTTCAACAGGCAAAACGCTAACCGGTCCGTTCCTTGAGCGGCCCCTGCCCGCCGAGAAAACGCAGAATCCAGTCGAACCCCAGCAGCAGCAGTTCGGTTTCGCTGCGCCCGACCTTTTCCAGGCGTTTCTCTGCCACGTGGAACCGTGACAGAAAGCTGCTTTCGAACACGAAGCGGCGGAAAGTGTCCATGTTGTAGGCCGCCATGTAGACCATTTTCATGGCGGGGCTGTCCACACCCTGTCCCCCGAAAGGGTTCCGGCGCAGCAGGGCGTCCACCATCGCCCAGCTGGCGTTGACGGCGTTGTAGGGTTCCATTTCCTGGTCCTGCATCCACTGCTCGGCCGTCCAGGCCTTTTCCTCCCGGTGCCCCAGGCAGTATGAATGCCGGGCCACGTAGAAGCTGTAGTGAACGCGGCCGCTTTTCGTGCCGGACATGGCCGGTTCCAGGGGGTAGGCCCGGCAGGCGTAGGGACGGTCTTCATAAACCTGACAGCCCTCGGGATGCAGAAAGGGGCAGGGTCTGCCTTCCCGGTTGCTCATTTTCAACATCACGTGGGGAAAATAGGGGTTGTCGCGGAAGGCGGTGACGGTGTGTGCGGCCAAAAAGGCCTCGGACGTCATGCCGCAGCGTTGTTTCAACCGGACGATGTCGTATGGGTACAGGTACATGTCCGCATCGTGACAGCAGCGGGTGAAGCATGCCACGCCCCGGTGGCAGGCGAACTCGAAGGTGTCCCCCGCCAGCACATACCGGTCGCTTGTAAGGTGTTTTTCAGGTGTCTTTTCGTTCATGATGGTGTAACCGGCTGCCTTTCCAGGGACTTTTTGATGTTGCGGCGGGCCAGCTGAAGCACGCGCAGGACCAGCACCAGGCCCCCTGCAATACTGACCGCCAGGCTGACGGCCATGGTCTTTTGTCCCACCGGTTTGAACATGGCGCCCGTGACCATAAAGGCCACCAGCATGACGCCCATGACCCAGAACACGAAGGCCGCCGCACACCGCAGGGCGGTCCGCCGGTGGTAGTCGCGTCGTCCGGCGGCGGACATGTGCGCCCACTCCCTGCGCCCGGTAACGAAATCCCCGCCGCAGTGGGGGCAGGTTTCCTTTTCAGGACCCACGGTGTTTCTCGAAAAAAGTCCCGAACGCCACTCGACCTCTTTCCCGCAGTGCGGGCAGTATTCGGAGATGAATGTCTGCATGACATTCAGGTCCCGGCCAGGCATGCCCGCAAGGCCTGGTCCAAATCTTCCCTGATATCATCGGGATCTTCGATGCCCACGGACAACCGCATCAAGCGGTCGGTGATGCCCAGTTCTTCGCGTTCGGCAGCGCTCATCTTGGCATGGGAGGTGGTAACCGGCGCGCAGATGATCGTTTCCACACCTCCCAGGCTCAAGGCCGGCCTTATCATTTTCAGGTTCCTGAGAAATTGATGCGGATCCACCTTGTCTTCATTCAGCTCAAAGGAAACCATGCCGCCGAAACCGTTCATCTGTTGACAGGCGATTGCATGTCCCGGGTGGTCTTCAAGACCGGGATAATACACCTTGCTGATGAGGGGGTTTTTCTTGAGGAAACCGGCCGTGGCCAATGCATTTTCATTCTGACGCTCCACCCGGATGCCAAGGGTTTTCAAGCTTCTTTCAATCAGATAGCAGGTCCCGGCATTCAAGCTTCCGCCGAAATTAGCGGCCGTAGTTTGCATGCGCTCCACCAGGTTTGCGGAAGCGAGTGCGACTCCGCAGCAGATGTCGCTGTGCCCGCCGATATACTTGGTTCCGCTGTGAACAACGATATCCATGCCTAAATCGATGGGATTCTGGTTGATGGGGGAGGCAAAGGTGTTGTCGATGATGGTCAAGATATTTTTCGATCCGGCCAGATCGGCCACCGCCCGGATATCCGTGATCGACAGGAGCGGATTAGAGGGCGTTTCGATGTAGATGATACGGGTGTTTTCACGAATCACTTTTTGGATGTCGGAGAGCTGATTGGAAACGAAATCGTAAGTGATGCCGAAGCGGTCGAACTCGGCCGTGGCAAAATGGTGGGTCCCGCCATATATGTCCTTTTGAAGAACGATGTGGTCGCCCTGGCCGACCAAGGCAAAGACAGCCGTGCTGATGGCGGCCATGCCGGAGCTGAAGATCAGTCCGTTTTCTGCATTTTCCAGCGCACACAGCTTTTTGACGATGGCGGCTTGGTTGGGCGTGTTGAAATAGCGGGGATAAACGTTTTCGTCGCGATCCAGATATTCAAATGATGAGGAGGTGAAAACAGGTGTGTTGATTCCTCTAGTGGTTGGTTCCATATAGGTGCCACTGTGAACGCACTGGGTATGTTTTTTCATGTTTCATTCTCCATCGTTAAAATTTCGGATCTATCGGTTTCACTGCCGGAACGATATCATCCCCGGCTGCCAGCCGCTGCAAACTGCGCCGTAGCAGTATTCCCCCGGGTTTGACACGCAACACAGCAGTGCATAGCTTTGCATTTATATTACAAAGGCAACTATGGGGTAGCGGGTCAAATGAATACCGACAATGGATTGACAACCAGGCCGATTCCGGGCCTGATCGCCCAGCTGGCGATTCCCGCCAGCATCGGCATGTTTTTCAACACCATGTACAACGTGGTGGACACCTGGTTCAGCGGCCTGATCTCCACGGAGGCGATTGCGGCCCTGTCCCTCTCTTTTCCGGTTTTTTTTGTCATCCTGTCCATCGGCTTCGGTATCAGCACCGGAACGACGGCCCTGATCGCCAACGCGTTGGGTGCCGGGGATGAAAATGAGGCCCGGTTGTATGCGGTTCAGTCTGTTTCCTTTACCGTGATCCTGTCCCTGATGCTGTCCACTGTGGGGCTTTATGCGTCCCCCCTTCTTTTCAGGATTCTGGGCGCCCACGGGTCCTATCTCTCGATTTCCCTGGCCTACATCGACGTCATTTTCTACGGGCTGGTGTTTTTTGCCCTGACCTACGTGCTGAATGCCATCCTTGTCGCTCAGGGCGATACCAAAACGTTTCGCAACGTGTTGATATTGGGGTTTTTCCTCAACCTGGCGTTCGACCCCTGGTTTATTTTCGGCGGGTTGGGCCTGCCGGCACTGGGTCTTGCCGGCGTGGCCTGGGCCACCATTCTCATCCAGTTTTTCAGTTTCCTCTTCATGGGGTGGCGCGTGATCCGTACCGGCCTGATATGCCGCGACTGCTGGGGCATGTTCGTGCCGCGGTGGCGCTATTTCGTGGAGATTGCCAGGCAGGGCTTTCCGGCCAGCCTCAACACCATGACCATCGCCATCGGCATCTTCATCATCACCTGGTTTCTCAGTCGGTTCGGTCAGACCGCCGTAGCGGCGTACGGCATCGCCACCCGGGTCGACCAGATCGCCCTGCTTCCCATTATGGGGCTTTCCACCGCCACCCTGACGCTGGTGGGCCAGAACAACGGCGCCGGGAAATACGACCGCTGCCGCGAAGCCTATCACAAGGCCCTCTTTTACGGCATCCTGGTCACCACGGTGAGCATTGTCGTCGTGTTCGCCATACCGCGCCTCATCATGCAGGCCTTTACCGAGGACAGTGCGGTGGTGGGCATCGGCGCCTTTTATTTGAGGATTTCCGCTTTCATCTACTGGGCCTACATCATCCTGTTCGTCGCCGTGGCCGCGATGCAGGGGTTGAAGCGGCCGCTTTACGCCATCTGGATCGGCCTTTACCGCCAGATCACGGCTCCGGCGGTCGTGTTTTACGCCCTGGCCTATCTTTTGGGAATGGGCCTTACCGGCATCTGGTGGGGCATTTTCCTGGTCACCTGGTCGGCCGCCCTCTTCACCCTCTATTATGTCCGGCGCACCATGAACAGGGCATTTTCACCTGAGTCGAGCGTTTCAACGTAAATTCAACTAATTTGTCAAGAGCCCCGGTTACGGCGGGGACAGGTCGAATACCTCGGGACGGGTGAAGTAACCGCTTGTATCTTTTACCGACAGCCACACTTTAAGGGCGCTGTCGATCGGTATGCTCAGGGAGTCGCCCCCTTCTTCCGTCCAGTCGCTGTCGTTGTCGAATTTGTACCGGACCGCCAGCACTTCCCTGCCGGTTTCCTGAGACGGGGCATAGGTCACGTTCAGCAGTTCTCCCTCAACGGAACAAGCGCTCATCTGCGGCTCAAGCTCGGTGGCCATGAGTGCGTAGGGGTTGCCCCTGGTGACTCCGTCACCACCGTCGCACCAGATGTTCACGCTCACCAGGTCTTCCAGATAAATAAGGTGGCCGTTGCTTTCGGGATAGAAAGCGGCCGTGGGGTCGATGATGTTGATGTTGGCCTGATAAGCGTAGCTGTCCACTGACGACGGATTGCCGAAGGGGTCGCTGTAGTAGCTTTCTCCACGGAGAACGCTGTTGACCGTGCCCACGTCCGCCCAGAGTTGGAAATGAACGGCTCCCCTCAATATGGGCGGGTCTTCCAGGATGTTGCCGTCATCGTCTTCGAAGCGGATCGAGAACGAAGCGATGCGGCCCTCTTCATCCACGTTTATCTCAGGGACGGGGTGGAAGCTCTGCTCGCTGTTTTCGAAGACGTAGATGTTTTCCTGGTGGGTCTGTCCGTCGGCCGTGGCGTATTCGACCAGGTAATCGCCCACCGGCGCATTGACAGGGTCGGTAATGTTGCCGCCGGCCTGGGCCGTTAAATCGGAGTCATCGGAATGGTTGCAGCGCAGGTCCAGGGGGACTTCGCTGACATCCGTTTCCTGGCCCTCGACCTGCTGGTCTTCGCAGGGATAGCCGTAAAAATAGGTGACCCGGGTGTCATCGGGAAAAACGACCCGTCCGCCCCGTTCCCCCTGCTCGTCGTAGAGGTCTTTGGCCGTGTAGCCGTTTTTGTTGGTGGTGAACTGCAGCACGAAAGAGCGGTCTGACTCTTGCACGACGTCGTCGCGCCAGTCACCGCTCCCGTCCCAGTCATAGGGTTCAAGGGTTCCCCGGTCCAGGTAAGTGGTGGTCGCATAGTGTAAATCCAGCCTGGCCGTATAGTCCTGAAAGCGGCGCTCGATGATGGAGACGACATATTCCCAGGGGATGCGGGATTTTTCCCGGTCAACCAGGGGATGGAAGGTAACCAGGTCCTGCCAGTCGACCTGACCGTCTCCATTGACGTCCTCACGAATGATCGCCCTGGCCACGCGCCGCAGCACGGTTCGTATGCCTTCGGGGTCCGCGGCCGGATCATAGCCCGGCGGCAGGTTGGAGTCACCCATGGGGTTGGTGGCGTTGGCAATGGCGTCGAATACGGCGTCCGTGGCAAACAGCAGCAGGGGATTGGCCACAACCCGCAGGGTTTCGAGATCGACCGGGCTGGGCAGGACGAATTCGAGGGCCGTCTCGTTGGGCGTGGGCGTTTCGTCCCGGATGCCGTCGTCGTCCGCGTCGACGTCGAATCCGCCGGTGACCCTCACCAGCAGCGGCATATCCGCAATTTCCGTGATGGCGTCGATGGTGATGCTCCCGGCCTCGGTCAACGCCGCTGCATCACTGGTGACCCCGGAGCGGATAACGACATCGGGATCCTTCAACGTCGTGATGGTGAAGTCGGCGTCCACGATGGGCCCCATGACGACGTTGAAGGTCACCGTTGACCCGCCGCCACCTCCCCCGCTGCACGACATGCAAAGCAGCAGCGAAAAGAAAACCGGCAGCAGGTTAAAGCGTGTGGATCCCTTCATTGGCATACCTTCCCATAGAGGTCGTTTAAAGGTGGTTTGCTAGGCCTGTACGAACAGCCCTTTGTCTTCCTCCAGCGCATACAGCTTGTCGACCATGAATTCCACGTATTTCTGGCACTTTTCCTTCCAGATGCCGGAATCCAGGAATTCTTTGTAAACACCGGGTTTGGAGAAATCCATGCCGATAAGCCCGCTGCAGGTGATGTCGCCGAAATGTTGATTGAATTCAGTGACTATTTTGGCTGAATGGGTACGGATGGCATGGCGGGCCTGCTTGGCGCCCTCCTTGTCATCCAGAGAGGCACGATGGCGCAAACCGAGAAAGACCGCCGAGGAGGACACCACCCCGCAGGGGGCGTTCTGAAACCCGCCGATACCGCCTAAAAAAGGGATACCGGCCCACAGAAAGTCTTCGTTTTCCAAACCATAAGCTTCCCACATAACTTGCAGGACGGAAGGCCCTCAGTGGTATCCACCCAACATGAGTTTCTGGGCACGATCCTTGGCCTCTTGGACGGTCATTTTCATCTGCATCAGGGTTTCCTCCTTGCGTTAAGGGTTTTAGGATGAAGATGCTATAAAACCCCGAAAACAGCATTAAAGTCAACCCCGGGCGAAAAAATTTAGGAGATTTCAGCCTTGATTCGCAAATAGCGCCATATTTTTATGCGGGTCATTAACGGGAATTGACAATCCGTGTTTATCTGATTATTGTTTATTAGATAAAAAGGGGTAACATCGGCGCAGCCGAGTTGAGCAAGAATTGTTTTACAATAATTGTCGATCTTTGAAAAATTGGGGGCGAAACGGCTTCGACGGGGATAAGGAAGCTCTGATTGCATGTCGAGCTCCTGTCAGCTCGTAAAACGACGGGAACTAAATATAATCGCAGACGATTATGAATACGCTCTAGCCGCTTAAGGCTAGCGTCCTTCCGGACCATTCCTGCTAATCCGGACAGGGCGACGACTCGCAGGATAGCCGATCACGACTTTTCGCTAAATGAACGGCGAACTTCCAGCGGAATAGCCTTGTGAGCATCTTGTCTGATAGGCACTCGCAGAGGCGAATCCTCAAGATCAGACTAAACATGTAGATATCAGTGTGGAATATTTTCGGACGCGGGTTCGACTCCCGCCGCCTCCACCATGCTTCGCCCTTCGGGCTACGCACGGCAGGCCATTATTAAGAGGCTTGCCGTTCTTGTTTTAAGTGATATATGAATAATTTCAGGCGAAGCATGCCCTGCCAAGTTTCCTGGAACGAAGCGGGGCGCACCAACCTCCCATAAAAACGCATACCTTTGAAAAATATCTGAAATCGCATTCTGGCATTGCGTTTGCTAATAAGCGCCTTTGATAAAGCCCGGCATAATTTTTGAGGCGGTCAATTAGGAAAGAATTTATATATAGAAACAAGCGGTTATATCTTTTCCAAATTATTCCCACCCTAAAAAACGTTTTGATATCGCTCTATGTCCAACCTGATAGAACAGATGCCGGCAAAACATATGAGCGTTAATCGTTTAAAGAGCATATCATTGAAGCAAATGGTCGCAAACGAAGCTTCTGCTCAAAATATGAGATTAAGAAATGAAGGCGCGCACCTGACGCTGGATCAGGCCGAATGCTTGTGTAACGGCGAAGTGGTGCCGGAAGCCGACTCGGATGATGCGCGGGAACTGCTCAATTACCTGTCAGCTATTGAATTCGTTTCCGAGCACACGTCTGAAAATGTCGACAACCTACAATGTCACCGCATCGATGCCTTTTCATATTTGAGCAGTTTAATTTAATATAAACTATTGATTAATCATCATAACCTGTTAATTATCAAACGATTCGAAAAAATGACCACTTTTCAATAAAAATTTCCATGTTGCGTCTATAGCCTCTGATCATATTTCAGCTGGCAACCAGCTACGTTCAAAAGGGAAATATAACGGCATGCAGGAAACGCACAGCAGCGATCCTTCTTCGGCATCACATTCCCACGGTAAATCCCTTGAAGAGGTGCATAGCACGGTTGAAACCCGGCATCCAAATTTATGGAAGCGTATATTTGCCTTTGCCGGGCCGGCCTATCTGGTCAGCGTCGGTTACATGGACCCGGGCAACTGGGCGACCGATCTGGAAGGCGGCTCACGCTTCGGTTAC
Source organism: Deltaproteobacteria bacterium (assembly GCA_022340465.1). Lineage (NCBI taxonomy): Bacteria > Pseudomonadati > Myxococcota > Myxococcia > Deltaproteobacteria bacterium. The sequence goes on from JAJDNW010000024.1 coordinate 88,702, forward strand.
GCGCTGATTTGGGTTATCCTGATGTCGAACATGATGGCGGTGCTCCTGCAGACCTTGTCGGCCCGCCTGGGAATCGTCACCGGCAAAGACCTGGCTCAAGCCTGCCGTGCGGAATATTCGAAGGCCGCTTCATTCGCGCTCTGGATTTTTTGCGAGATCGCCATTGCCGCCTGTGATCTGGCCGAGCTGCTGGGCACCATCCTCGGGTTGAATCTTCTCTTTGGCCTTCCCCTGCTCTGGGGGGCCGCGGTAACCCTGCTCGACACCTTTCTGCTGCTCGCGATCCAGCGTTTGGGGATTCGTAAGATGGAAGCGTTTATTCTTTCACTGATCAGCGTCATAGCGGGCGGTTTTATCGTCAATCTTTTTCTGGCCAAACCGGACTGGGGCCCGGCTGCTGCCGGTTTGATACCTTCCTTGCCCGAGGGATCGCTTTACATCATTCTCGGTATCATCGGTGCAACGGTGATGCCCCACAATCTTTATCTTCATTCGTCTCTGGTGCAGACGAGGCGTGTATCACGCATCGTTGATTCGAGAGCCCAGGCCTGCCGCTATAATTTGATTGATTCCACCATCGCTTTGAATGCGGCCTTTTTCGTCAACACGGCCATTCTTGTCCTGGCGGCGGCCGTTTTTCACCGTCACGGTATAGTTGTCACCGAAATTCAGCAGGCGCACCAAATGCTCGACCAACTTCTGGGGTCCCACGCCGCTCCCATCGCCTTCGGGCTGGCTTTGCTCGCCGCCGGTCAAAGCTCCACGCTGACCGGCACCCTGGCAGGGCAAATCGTCATGGAAGGGTTTGTGAAAATCCGACTCAGGCCTTATTTGCGGCGCTTGATTACACGCGCCATAGCGCTGCTGCCGGCTGTGGTGGTCATCTCGATCTCGGGGGACGAGGGCACCTACAAGCTGCTGATTTTAAGTCAGGTGATTCTCAGCCTGCAACTGCCGTTTGCCATTGTCCCCCTTGTGCATTTCACCAGCGACAAATTGAAAATGGGATCGTTCGCCAGTAAGTGGTGGGTGAAGGTGCTGGCATGGATCACATCCATCATCATCATCCTTTTAAACGGCAAGCTGGTTTATGATCAGATCATGGAGTGGCTCACGGGTGGCGCTCCTATGCTTTTTTCTATATTGGCGGTGATGATTGCGGCTGCCATTTCACTTTTCCTTGTCTACATCATTCTCCTTCCGCTGGTGCGCGGGGAAAAGACTTGGACAGAAGAAAAAGCCAGCGGTGCCTCGGCAGTCATCGAGGACATAGCAACGCATCCCGTGAAACATATTGCCGCCGCATTGGGGCGTGACGCCAACGATGCGGCCATCGTCGGCCGGGCGCTCTCATTGGCCAAAACGGAAAAAGCCCTGCTAACCCTTATCCATGTAGCCGATACCGCCCTGGCACATGTTTACAGCGACGATGGCTATGACGCGCATACCCGTGACGACGAGCAATACTTGTTGGAAATAATGGAAGAAGTGCGGTCGTCCGGCGTGATGGTGGAGATTGAGCTCGCTTATGGCGATCCCGCCAAGGAACTGGTTCGCTTCGCCATATCGCACCACGTGGATATGCTGGTCATGGGCTCGCACGGGCACCGCTTGTTGGGGGATCTTCTGTGGGGGCAAACCGTGGATCCGGTCCGTCACCGGGTAAAGATACCTGTCTTGGTGATATGATAAAAAATGCGAAACGCGAATGGACTATTTTGGGAAAAGCAGCACGAATATAACGCGTACACCAAATCCTTCCGGTCCGCTGTCCGGGCTTTCCGCCCAATAGCGGATGCCGCCGCCTACATTGACAAGCTGCTTGCCCAAACTTAACACCTTCGTGGCCGTGAAATTCAGCGGTACTGACCACTTTTCAGCTTCCCAGTCATAGGTGGACTCCGTGTTGACCGTCAGGGTTACGGCACTCTTTGACGTATATGAGATGAACGGTTGTAAAAACGTGCTGCTGACATCCGCGCGATCATCGTCACCTGCCACCGACCAGATATGGTTTGCAAGCGTACCTAACGTCCAAGGTCCAGCCTGCTTGAGCGCTACAGCGGTGGGGCCCGTTCCCCATTTGTCCGCTCCGAGCAAATCATCCGTGGCCGTTGGAATAAGAAACACGGGCCCGACACCCCATATCAAGCCTCTCTCTGTTGGTTCTTTCGGCGAAAAGAAAACGCTTTGCACTACATCTCCCAGGCCCGACTGGCTTCCCGCACCGGGATAGATGTCATCCTGCGAGACTATCGGCAAAATAGTCCTGGAAATGATATTCCAGTCATCGTTCATTGAAATCGGAACGACCGGCTGGATATTCAGTAAATAACGCTCCCCGTCGTCGTTTTGTCCGATATTGGAATCGTAGTTGAGTTGGAACGGAAGGCTGATGAGTGAAGCGATGGGATTGGCTAATTTCTTGGCAAGCGACTCCTTTTCTGCCGCAACTGCGTTTTGTGCCGTGAATACGGCGATGATCAACGCACATAGGATTGCGCATAGTCCCTGAGGGCGTGGCATGCATTTCATGCATTACTCCTTTCGTTACATATTGTCCAAAACCGACAACAAAACAAGAAATTGACGAAACTCGATTCCCGGAAAAATAAAAAGCGGACGGGAAGTGGAGGGTGGAACTAACCCCGGCGTATACAGCGCCGGGGTTATCGCTCCGCCCTCCATCGACCTCTAAATTATTTACCTTCTCCGACACGTGTAAAATCCGACATTACCTCTTCCAGATTAAAAGAGGCTGGTTTCTGCCTTGGCGGGAAATCTTTGAACGTGGAAACCATCTTACCAGCAATGGCTTGCGCGCCAACAGCAATGAACTGCGCCCGTTCTTCCATCCATTCATAATAACTATTCGAGTTATGCTGGGCCCTTTCAAATGGGTCCATGCGAAGATCGAAAATTAAGGGTACCCGCAGCTGTACAAAGGGATACATCCACACACCAAACGCCGAGGATTGCTGCTCCATGAATACCACTTTCCAACGATCGTACCGCATGGCGACAAGGTCGCCGTCATCGCTCCAGTAGTAGAATTCATGGCGGGGCCAGTTCGTTGAGCCGTATTTGTCTTTGGTAATTTGTTTCTCACCGGTCAAGAAGGGAAGCAGGTTATAACCATCCAGGTGCACCTTGTACGTCCTGTCGACGCCTTTATAACCCTTCAAAAGTTTCTCTTTTATCTGGGGTTCGCCGGCAGCTGCCATCAGGGTCGGGACCCAGTCGTTTCCTGCAACAATTTCATTGACAACACGGTTAGCCGGTATTTTTCCCGGCCAACGAACCAGAAGGGGAACGCGGTAGCCGCCGTCCCAGTTGGTGTTCTTTTCACCCCTAAAAGGCGTAATGCCGCCATCGGGCCACATATTGTAATGCGGTCCGTTGTCGGTCGTGTACACAACGATCGTATTATCGGTGATCCCCAATTCATCGAGTTTATCAAGAAGCTGACCTATCTGGTCATCATGCTGCATCATCCCGTCAGCATAGAAATTTAATCCTGATTTTCCTTTGTATTCGTCCGGAACGTGCGTGACATAGTGCATGCGTGAGGTGTTGAACCAACAGAAAAAGGGCTTGTCAGCCTTTGTCTGTCTTTCGATAAAATCAACGGCAGCATCGAGAAACTCCTGGTCAACCGTCTCCATTCTTTTCTTCGTCAGCGGTCCGGTGTCTTCAATTTTGCCGTCAGCCGTACTTTTTATCACCCCTCGCGGCCCGAAGTTTTTCCTGAAGTTGGGGTTTTTGGGATAATCCGGGTTTTCGGGGGTCTCTTCGGCGTTCAGGTGGTAAAGGTTACCGAAAAATTCATCAAAACCGTGATTGGTAGGCAGAAACTCATCCAGGTCACCCAGGTGATTTTTACCGTATTGCCCTGTAGCATATCCCAATGGCTTCAGCAGTTCTGCCAACGTCGGATCTTCGGGCTGAATCCCGAGGGTCGAACCGGGGAGTCCAACCTTGGTCAGTCCCGTTCGTACCGGCATTTGCCCGGTAATAAACGCCGATCTCCCCGCCGTACAGGACTGCTCGGCGTAATAATCGGTAAACTGCGTTCCTCCGCTTGCGAGGCGGTCGATATTGGGAGTTTTGTAGCCCATCATCCCTTTGTTGTTGTAGCTTAAATTCCAAAAGCCGATATCATCGCCCATGATGACGAGGATATTGGGTTTGTCCGCTGCCTGTACCAGGGTGGCTGCCAACAGCAAAGTTGCGCATAACAGGAGAATGGGAACTTTGTTCAGAATTTTCATGATACCTCCTCTTGGTCTGAGCATTATAAAAGGCAGAGAGCGCCAACTTAGCCGCGTAATTTACGAATATAAAGTCTTATATCCATCAGGTCAATACATCTAATAAATAAAACATAAAGTACCTAACCCATAGCTGCTGATTTTTTATCTGGCGTCTTACCGTTTCATGGCCTTCGGACCACCCGGCAGCATCAGTACGAAGGGAACCGTTGCCAGGAACAACATACCGAAAAGCCAGGCGACATCGTTGTAGGCCAGCATGGTTGCCTGCATGTTGACGACCCTGTCGACCAATGCATAAAGGCCGTGCTGCACGCTTTCGGCATTGAGACCCGCCTGGCCTAACACGTTGGCGGCCAGTCGTCTGTAGTGCTGGTACATCGTGTTAAACGGGCTTATGTAGCCGGAAAGGTTTGCGTGGTGTATTTGCTGAGAGCGGGCCACCATGGTGGCCACCAGGGCGTAGCCGATGTTGCCGCCGATTCGTCGCGCCAACGTATACAGGCTGGTTGCATCCGTCATGTTGGCCCGTGGAATGCTGGCGAGGGAAAGCGTGCTGATGGTCACGAACATGGCCGGCATGCCGACGCCCATGGCCACCATGGCGGGAACAAGGTTCCAGAATCCGGCCTGCAGGGACAGGCGTCCGAGGTCATAATAGCTCCAACAGATAGCGGCGGTGCCGATCAGCACCAGCACCCGCGAGTCGAAGTTGTTGTAAAGCCGACCGACGATCGGCATGAACAGCATCATCATGAGGGCCCGTGGCATTAGTACCAGTCCTGCTTCAAATGCCGGATACCCCAGCAGATTCTGTGTAAATTGCGGTAAAATGAAGGAGGTTCCGAAAAGAGCGATGCCGAAAACCAGCCCCATGGCGGAACCGAGCGCCAGCGGAATATCGCGCAGGATGCGAAAGTTAATCACCGGTTCGGCAACCTTCATCTCCCAGTACACCAGCGCCAGCATGCTGACGGCGCAGACAAGGCTTCCGCCGACAATCATACGCGATTCAAACCAGTTCTGACTTTGTCCGCGCTCCAGCACAATCTGCATGGTTGTCAGCCCCACGGCCAGCAAAGCGATGCCGACCCAGTCGATTTTGCGGATACCGCGGCGGAGATACGCGGGGTCGTGTACGAAGGCGGCGATCATCAGCATGCCGACAACGCTGACCGGCACATTGATAAAAAAGATCCAGGGCCACCCATAATGATCGGTCAGCCAGCCTCCCAATATTGGCCCGACGGCCGGCGCCATCACCACCCCCATGCCGTATACGGCCATTGCCATCCCCTGTTCTTCCTGGGGAAAGGTTTCGCGCAGGATGGCCTGCGAGACCGGAATCAGAGCGCCGCCGCCCAGTCCCTGCAATATCCGGTAGAAAATTATCTGGTGAAAGTCTACCGCCGTGCCGCACAGGATCGATCCCAGTGTAAACAGGCCGAATGAAAACAGGTAAAGGCGTTTGCGCCCCAGGAGGGTACTCAGCCATCCGGCCATGGTTACCATGATAATTTCCGCGATACTGTAAGCGGTGGCGATCCAGGTGACGGATGACAAATCTTCGCTGAAACTCCCCATCATATGCGGCAGGGCCACGTTGACCACGTTGATGTCCATGACCGCCATGAACGTCCCGAAGAGGACGGTGAAAGCCACCAGCCACTTGTTGACCCCAGGCGTCGAAGCGGCGCCCGGATCTGTTTGCCAACGCTTGCTCATGGTTTGGAAAGGGCTATGTTCTGCTTTTTCAGGTCGGATCCGCCGCCGGCGACATTGACTTCCGGAACCACCGACATGCCCGGCACCAGCAGTATGTCGTTCGAGTCGGGGAACCGGTCAATCGCTATCTTGACCGGCACGCGTTGGACGACCTTGACGTAGTTGCCGGTGGCGTTTTGCGGCGGAAGCAGGCTGAATCGAGCACCGGTTCCGTGCTGAATGCTGTCTACATGCCCCTGAAGGGTCACGTCGGGATAGGCATCCACCTCGATTTTCACCGGTTGACCCTGCCGCATGCGCGTGAGCTGGGTTTCCTTGAAGTTGGCGGTTACCCATACCGTGGCCGGTACAATGGCCATCAAGGCCTGGCCCGCTTCCACGGAGATGCCCGGTTCGACCGCTTTCCGGGTTACAAAGCCATCGGTCGGTGCATCGATGTGGGTATAAGAGAGGTTCAGGCGGGCCTGAGCCACTTCGGCTTCGGCCCTGTCGACATCCGCCCGGGTTGCTTCCGACTGGGAAAGGCTTTGCTCCACAAGCTTGGGAGCGGATTGGGCGGCCGCCAGGAGCGCATCGGCCTGCTCCAGGCGCGCACGGGCCGCGGCAACCTCGGCGGTCTGCCGGCGGAGGTTGCTCTGCGCGGCTTTGCGTGCCGCCCGGGCCTGGCGGAGCATGGAACGATAGGTGTCGACTTTTTTCTCGGCGGCCGTCAGGCCCGCTGCCGAAACTTTTTCCGTAGCCACCACGTGATCGAGATCCCGTTCCGATATGGTTTGAGTCAGGCTCATTTCCCGGTATCGTTTCAAGTCCATTGCATCGCGCCGGTGATTCGCAGCGGCTGAAGCGACCTCTGCTTCGGCTTGGCCGAGCGCCGCTTCGGAAACGGCAATCTGGGCCTGGGCCTGTTCATCCTGGCCGGCCGCTGCCGCCTCCTGAGCAAGTGCGGCTTCGACAGCCGCTTTCGCGGCCGATAAATTGGCCTCGGCGCCCTTGAGGTCGGAGGCGGCGTTCAGCGACGTCAGGTCCACGGCCACGCTGCCGGAGCGCTGGTTGGCCCGTGCCGCTGCGAGCGCGGCTTCGGCTGCATCGAGTCGGGCCTTAAAAAGCGCGGGGTCCAACTCTATGAGGCGCTGGCCGGCCTTAACCCACTGGTTGTCGACCACATACACCCCGGCCGTGTGTCCCGACACGCGCGGGCTGATGGTGATGATGTGCCCTTCGATAAAGGCGTCGTCGGTGGACTCGTGTGAAAGTGAATGCAGGTAATAGGGTAAACCCAAAGCCACGGCAACCAGCGCCAAAGCCGGTATTGCCAGCCGCACCAAAAGACGCCGCCGCTGTTTTCGCAGATTTTTATCCAAGGCCGGTGCAGCTTTATTTTCAGGTGAACCGGGCGTTTCATTATCGTTTTCAATCGTGTTCTGGTTTGCTGGAGACATGGACCTTCAACCTTGTCTGGGATCGATGTTTTTCCGCGTCATTTCAGCACCAATCCTGCAGGATATGGGTGCCGTATTGACAAAATGGGCTCTGGACGACCGAGTCCAGACACCATACACAACCCAATAAACCTGTCAAGAACGATGTGGTGCCGGTATAAAAGCATTAGAAAAGAAATATCTGTATGATAACCAAAAAAAACCTTGATCCCATTTTCTACAATGGAATAAGAAGTTGTCTTTATTGAATGATTTATTGGCATCGATAATTTTCCGCACGTTTGTGCGCGGTGGCCCGACGGTTTGAGCTGCAGGCTCTCGCCCGGTGGTCTGGAAGGGAACAGGGCATGATTTTAAAAAACTACATCCGCAACGAATTCGCAAAGACGGACACACCGGAAAACACCGTCCGCAACATAGCAGCCGGGTTCGACCGATTGGGCTATGATATCCAGCATATACCCTTTCAATTTTCAGACCAGATCCACTGGTCCAGCATTTGTATCTACGGCATTAATCTGGAGTGTCAGGGCAAAGGCCTTACCCCGATGCTTTCCAAGGCCAGCGCGCACGCAGAACTGGCAGAGCGGTTCAGCGGCGGTTTGTTCTATCCGGCCTTTGAAGAACAAGTCCGCTTTAACATGCCCGCCCTTTACAGCCGGCAGGTCAGCCGGTTTTTAAATTACGAATGGCTGGACGGCTACGTGAACAGCCACCAGGATAAATTACAGGGCGAATACCTGCCCATTGAAACCCTGCTGCGCAACCAGCCCAACCTGATTCCAGACGACGTCAAAAAAATCAAAGACAGCCAAATGGCAAGACACTGGGTGGACGGCTATTCGCTGATGCAGGGCAAAACCGTCAAGGTTCCCGTCAATTTTATCGCCTACATTAACGCGTCCAACGGCATGGCTGCCGGAAACACATTGGAAGAGGCCCTTGTCCAGGCTGCTTGCGAAATATTTGAACGCCACACTCAAATTCAGATCATCAAGCCCGAACAGACCATTCCCACCATTGACAAGGACACCCTTAAAAGCGACGGCCTGAAATCCATGATCGCGTCTTATGAAAACGAAAATGTTGAAATCATATTGAAGGACCTCTCCATGGACGGACGATTTCCGAGCATCGGCGTGTTGTTCATCAACCACAACATACCCGTTGGACGACTGGAGCACAAAATTCTCATGCCGGGCGTTTCCTTCAATTTGGAGGAGGCACTCAGCCGCTGCCTGACCGAATACATGCAGGGCCGCAGCACCCTGATGGCGACCCGTCCCGATATGGACAGGTCGCTCATCCATCGCTCCCGGGTTTCCAATTTTTACCTGTTGTTCAAGTGCTGCGTGTCTCAAAAAGACATCTCCTTTTTGGAAAAAGGAGACACCATCGCTTTTAGAGGCAGTCCTGGGGGGGATATTTTGTCAGAAATAGAAGCCATCGAAAACATATGCCGTGAGCTCGATACCGATTTGATCGTTTTAAACCTCACCCATCCGGTCCTGGGATTCCCGGTGGTTCGGGTCGTTATGCCGGGCATTTCGGACTTTCTTCCATTTGTTCCCAGCGATATTTTGACCTCGGTTAACACGAATCCCGATTCCGCCTGGCGGGGGGAGCATTTTAAATGCGTAATGGAATCTTTTTTCTAGATCCGGTCTTGTTTTTACCCAAACCAGTCGTTTCAATAATATGATACGTAGGCGCGGAACGTTAACAAATCCAAACGGCGTCGTCACTTACATCAAATTCGCGACGACGATGCTCGATTTGACATCCTCAACGCCTGGTACGGACCGGACGATTTCAGGGATGCGCTCGGCGTCGAGCCTCGAGGTTGACAAGCCGCTGATGGACACCCGGCCGTTTTCTTGAACATCGACATCCAGCATGTACAAGCTGATATCGTTGCGCAAAATTTCGGCTTCCACTTTTTTCTTCTGCGCCAGTTTCTCCATACTTTTCACAGCACTGATGCTGCAGGCGTCGATCTCATTCGATGCCGCCAGCTCCATGATGTGTTTGGCTGCGGTTTCATCGCTCAGCTTTTCCGTGTTCAAAATCAGGTCATAAAGAAACGGGTCCTCCAGGTTCATGTTAAAGGCGTATTTGCAAAAGCCGTTCACCTGCCGGTCGCTTTTCTCAATCAGCTTTTCGGCTTGTGCGCGATTCAGCCCTCGTTCCCGCGTCAGATTTTCGATACGCTTTTCGTACGGGGCGTTGACGCGAACATGCAGGGCGCAGTTGAAATCGCGCAGGAGCATCTGGCTGCAATGCCCCATGATGACGCCTTTGCCCCGTTTCGAAACATCATAAACAACCGATTCCATTACATCGAGGTAGAGCTCCGTATTGGCTCCCAGGATGCGATCGAAAAGGTTGGGTATTTTTTCATCCAGGTGCCGCAGATCATCAGCGCGCACTCCTGATTGCAGCGCCTCGGATTGCAGCCGGTTATCGTCATAAAGTTCGAGGCCGAGGCCCGCGGCGACCAGCTCGGCGATTTTTGTGCCGCCGCTGCCGACGTTTTTTGAAATCGTGATTAACGCCATGGGCGCCTCCTTATATCGAATGGTGGTATAACTTAAATTTAGTTTGAAATATCTATATATTATTGGTTGTGTCGGTCAAATATAAATCACCACATTGTGTCATGCGGATAAATTAAGGAACGATCGCGGTTTGTCAAGATCGTCTGACGTTCGGTTGGAAAAGCGTATGGATGAAATGGGCTGTGCGGGGTGCAAACGACCGGTTTTCCCAAAAGTTGCATAAACAACATGGCAACGATTGCTTAAATTGCGGCGTGCGTTTGATATCACCCACCTCAGAGCTGTGGGCGTTATCTATTTCTCGTCGTCATCAAGCCTGGCGAGCGCCTTGAGCAAGCCCAGCGGCGATTGGTTCCGGGACAGCTTCTCGATCGCCTCCATTCGCTTGCGGTTGCTTTCGAACTTCTTTTGCAGCCTGGCATGGTAGGCTTCCTTGATCGCTTCCACCAGCTTGTCGAAGTCGTAGGGCTTTTCCAGATAGTTGAATGCGCCGAGCTTGGTGCACTCCACGGCGGAATCAACGGTGGCGTGGCCGGTCAGCATGATGGTTTCGATGAATTTGTGATTTTGTTTGAGAATTTTCAAAACCTGCGTACCGTCCATCTCCGGCATCTGCAGGTCGATGACTGCCACATCGAAGCCACCCTTTTGGGCGGCACGCACGGCCGCGTTTCCGCTTTCGGCGGTCGTGACCTCAAACCCCTTGAGGACGAGCCGATCCGCAATGGCTTTCAAGAATTTGACTTCGTCATCGACCAGTAGAATTTTTATCGTATTTTCCGTTTCCATGGCGCCCTCCGCCCAGGCAGGTTAAAACCTGGATAGGGTAAAATGTATTCGAGTTCATACGGATCGGCGATGTGCAGCCGTCATCAAGCGGTTACCCGGCTTCACTTTTAGCAAGGCCGGTTTGAATCGTTAACGGTACGTTCAGCTTCAGATGGCCGCCTTCCCCTTTGATGGCGACACCGATCGATGTCGCCGCCTTCTCGATCCGGTTGTCGGTAAAATCCTGAAGACCATGGGACCCGGGATCCGCAATGCCGATCACCCACCCCGTATTTGACAACGGTTGGACGTCAATGTCAAGTTCCGCCGACGGTCCCTCATTTTTAAAATGCTGCACCACGATTTCGTATACGATGGCCTGGAGTGCGAAAGGACAGGTCTGAACCTCGGGCGGGTCGCCGTCCCACGGGGTGAGACGGATTTTGCCGCAGAAAGAGAGATAATTTGCCAGTTGGCAGATTAAATCCAAAAGCTCCACGAGGTCGACGGAGACGATCGGTGCATCGACGCTGTGGGAGAAGCGGTTCATTTGGCGAATTGTTTTGAACGCGCGCTGAATTTCTTCTATGATGCTGCCGGCGCTGTTCTTAAGCATATCGGGATCGACAGGCGTTCCCGTGGAGGCCATTTCCGACAGGTCAGTCAACAGTCCCGCGGTTTCGGAGATAATGGCCATGATGTTTTTCAGTTCATGGGAGATCGATGCATTGACCCGCCCGAAAAATGCCAGACTGTCGTAGTCAAATAGGTCCTTTTCGTTTTTCATAACCAAGCCTCACCTTGCAATACATGGCACGCGAAGGGTTACAACCATATTCGCGGTGTTGCGCACCCCATCGCCAAAGCGGCCTTACGTTTCTTCTTCCAGTCGCTTCAAAGATGCGATGAGGTCGTTTATGTTCAGGGGTTTCGGCAGATAGGCCTCCGCTTCCTGGACCCCCGCCTGGAAATCTGCATTGGCCCCGTGGCCGGTCAGGAAAATAATCTTCATGCGGGGATATTGCTCACGCAACCTGTTTTTGAGTTCCATGCCGCCGATACCCGGCATTTTTACATCGAGAATGGCGACATCATAGGATGCCTCCTTTTCAACTGCTGCCAACGCGTCTTCACCGGAAAAACAGACCGTAACCTGCATTCCTCTCAATTCGAGGCGCCGGGCCAGCATCGAGGCAAATTTTTTTTCGTCATCGACAAGCAGAAGATTCATGATAAGGAATCCTTCTCGATTCTAACGGGTAAGGTCACTGCAAAGGTCGTTCCTTCATCCGTTTTACTTTGAACCGTGATGTTGCCATGCAGTTTTTGAACCAGCCCGTAGGTAATTGACAGCCCAAGACCGGTTCCCTCGCCCTCTTTTTTGGTGGTGAAGAAAGGATCGAAAATCTTTTTCAGGTGGTTCTCGGATATACCGCACCCATTGTCGCGGATCAACAGCTGCACATGCTCCGGATCCGCCATCTTGGCCCGGATGTCGAGAAAGCATCCGTTGCCGATGGCCTGAAAGGCATTGTTGACCAGATTGAGAATGATCTGTTGCAGTTTGCCGCGGTCCGTCTCAATGAGTGGAATGGTGTCCGGGATGTCCACATGAATCGATATGTCGCGGTATTCCGCTTCTTTTTTGTGAAAATTAATTACATCGGTGACCATTTTGTTGAGATCGATGGACTGGGTCTGGACGTCAAAACGGCGCGCAAAACCGAGCAGCTGCCGTGTGATGGTGCCGCAGCGTTCTACCGCCTCGATAATCGAATCGATGTGCTCCACCAGATCCGGGTCTTCCTGGTATTGCTGCTTGATGAGGAACAGATCTTTGATGTAGCCGGCGGTTTCGTTGATCAACGCCAGTGGGTTGTTGATTTCGTGGGCCACGCCGGCAGCCAGCTGCCCGATGGATGCCAGTTGGCAGTTTTGCTCGGCCATGGCCATGGTCTTGGCTTTTTCCCGGTCAGCCTGGAACAGTTTATTGACCATGACGGACGAGATCATGAAGATAACCAGGCAGATGACGCCGGCGCTGACAGCAAAAAACCAGTTGAACTGGCGGCGAAGATCCAGCCAGACTTTCATCATGCCGGCCTTCTGTTTGACCACCATGAGGATGAAGTTCGTGGGTGCGATGTTGGTGGTGATGTAGGCGTAGCCGACCAGGACGGACTGTTTGCCGGTGTCCGGTATCACCATGGACCGGGTCCTTTCGGAATAGGGTGGTACGGGGATGCGGCTGAAGTTGGAGTCCGTTGCGCGGTATTGCGAGGGCGTCTGCAGCTCTCCCTGACGGTTGGTCAGGAAAATGTCTGCATGTTCTCCGGTCTTATACGTGGACAGGGTCTGGATCAATCTTTCCGTATCGAGGGTGGCGCGCAACACAAAATATCGGCCATTCGGCCGCGAGGCCTTGACCGACACAACGATATGGGGGACATCGCGATAGCCCGAGAAGATCTCGCTGACACAGGCATCGTGCTGTTGGCATTCCATGAACCAGGGCTGCGCACTGTAATCTTTGCCTTTCAGCTGAAAGGGGCCGGCATAAGCCACCTGGGTGCCGTTGTCCGCAATCACACTCAGATCGGTCAGGCCGCCGAACCCCATTTTCAGGTTGTGCAGCACGTCGTCCAGGACGTCGGGGTCCGACAGTTTTACATAGCTCATTTCGTTGGCTGCGAAGGTGAGCGCCGCCAGGCGTTCTTCCAGAAAAAAGGTAACCGCCCGCCTGGCATTGGACGTCAGTCGCTCCGTTCGCAACAGCGACTCGGTGTCGATGGAGCGTTCGATCAGCTGATAGTAGGTGATGGTCGTGATGATCAGCGGGAGCAGGGCGGTGGCCAGCAGGATGAAAATGCCCATCCCCCACATCTGACGGTAATCCCGGAAGGTGAGGTATGGTTTCAGTTGCTCGTCGTCCTTGACGTGAAATCTGGGCAGTATTCCCTGCAGCCCGTTTTTGATCGAGTCGGTCATACCGAACCTTCTTTGACCTTCACCATGATCGCCAGCAACCGGTCCACGTCCAGTGGTTTGTTCATGAAGGCATGAGCCCCCAGGGACATGCACCGCTGTCGGTCCTTCTCCGTTCCGTGCCCGGTCAGGATGATTACCGCCGTTTCCGGCCGGTAGGCCTTGATTTGTTTCAGCACTTCGGTTCCATACAGGTCCGGCAGCCGCAGGTCCAGAACCACGGCCGGCACCGAAATTTCGGATAGGCTGTCAAGCGCCGTCTTCCCGTCGTATCGCACCTCACAGGTCAATCCCCGCAACCCCAGGCGCTTGGCCAGCATGTCAGCATACCCTTTTTCGTCATCGACAATCAATAGGTCAAAACATTTCATAATGCAACACCATTTTGGGTTGACTGGACCCGAAAATTGCTTTATGTGAAACATATAAATCGAAAAGTTTAAATTGTAAACACTAATTTAGGGGTATTGGATAAATGTTAAACAATCGAGTGGTATCCATTTGTCGCCGGCTTTTCATCCTCGTGGTTGTTGTTATCGGTTCTCCCGTTGTCGCCTCCGCCGCAGAAGCTGTGGCCGGCAGTGCAGCGACCCATCCCTGGTGGTTCTGGCCGGTGATCCTGTTTTTCTTTTGTCTGGTTCTCGGCGTGCTGGCGGTTATGGCCGGCGTCGGGGGCGGTGTGCTGTATGTGCCTTTGGTCAGCGGTTTTTTCCCCTTCCACATCGATATTGTCAGGGGCATCGGGTTGATGGTGGCCCTGGCAGGTGCGCTGGCCGCCGGCCCCGGGTTGTTGCGCCGCAACCTGGCCAACTTGCGGCTGGCGCTTCCGGTCGCCCTGATTGCCTCGGCCTGCTCTATCGGCGGGGCCATGCTCGGCCTGTATCTGTCCCGGCTGAATCCCAACCTGATTCAGGCCTGCCTGGGGGGAACCATTGTCGGTATCGCTTTTCTACTGCTGTTTTCAAAAAATACCGAAAAGCCGGTGGTCAAAAAACAGGACGCCATCGGCCTGGCTCTGGGACTGCAGGGGATCTACTGGGATGACGGCGCCCGCGAGAGCGTGTCCTGGAAAACCCACCGCACCCTGCTGGGGCTCTTCATGTTCATCCTGATCGGTATTCTGGCCGGCATGTTTGGACTGGGTGCCGGCTGGGCCAACGTGCCCGTGCTGAACCTTCTCATGGGGGTACCCCTCAAGGTTTCCGTGGCCACCAGCAAATTTCTGCTTTCCATCACCGATACATCGGCCGCATGGATCTATCTGAACCGGGGCTGCGTGATTCCGCTGATTGCCATTCCATCCATCGTCGGGCTGATGCTCGGATCCATTTTAGGGGTTCGCATTCTGGCGGTGGCCAAGCCCAAGTTCATTCGCTACATGGTCATTGCGGTGCTTTTTTTCGCCGGTTTAAAGGCCCTGGACAAGGGGTTGGGCTTGGGTCTCATGGGCTAATTTAATCGAAACGATCAATATTAGATAAGGAGATCACCGATATGTCAGATATGGACAAAGAATCGCTCAAGCCTTCACGGGAGCAGATCATTTACGCAAATTTGTTGCTGATGGGCATGGCACTCGGTATAGTCGTCATGGTCATCACCTACGCGATCTATGTGACTGGCATCTTGCCGTCCCATGTGGACATGCAGGTCATTTCCGCAAATTGGGGCAAAGGCATCCATGAATACCTGGAAATTACCCATTCGCCCCACGGCTGGGGATGGACCGGCCTTTTGCTGAAGGGCGACTTTATCAACTATATCGGTTTCACCTTGCTGGGCCTCATGACCATCTTTTGCTACCTGGTCCTGATCAGAGGCTATGCTCGCAAGAAAGACTGGATTTTTACTGTCATCAGTATACTGGAAATTATCGTTTTGTCATTGGCCGCTTCAGGTATTTTGGGCAGCGGCGGCCATTGAAAGAAAAGTGCCAAATCAACATCATCCCTTTCGAGAACAAAGGTAGGTAGACATGAGCAAAAAAAAAGTGAATATCCTGCTGGTCGATGACAATCCCAAGTTTCTTGCATCCGCCGCCGAACGCGCCAAGCTTAAAGGGTTTAGCGTATACACCGCGGAAAACGGCGGTGCGGCGATGGAAATCGCCCAAAAGACAACCATCCATGTGGCCGTCGTCGACCAACAGATGCCGGATATGGAGGGACTGGTGGTCATCACCAAGCTCAAGGCGATATGGCCGGATATTCGTACGATCCTCTTGACCGGCCACGGGGGCGAAAAACTGAAGAAGGCCACCGAGGCGCTCAACTCGACCTATTTCGATAAGGAAGAGATGGGGAATTTCTGGGAATTTTTGTCCAACCTTCCCATAGGCGGCATCAACATTTTACTGGTGGACGATAACGAAAAATTTGTCAACACACTGGCCGACCGCATCCGGCTCAAGGGCTACGATCCGCTGATTGCCCTAAACGGCCGTGAAGCGTTGGAGATAGCCGCCAGCAACAAGATCCAGATAGCGGTGGTCGATCAGAGAATGCCCGACATGGACGGCCTGGTGGTCATCACCAAGCTCAAGGAGATCGACCCCGACATTGACGCGCTGCTTCTCACCGGCCACGGAGATGAAAAGCTCCGAGAAGCCACCCAGGCCCTCGATGCCCAGTATTTCGAAAAAGCGGAGATGAGCAAATTCTGGAGCTTCATCCGCAGGAACCTGCAGCGGCTGGAAAGGCATTTGGCGGCGGCAGGGATGGCCGAAGGCGGCGACATCGAAGATGCCGTGGGAATTGAAACCAAGCATAAAAAGAAAAGCTGAACCGGAATAGCGGGCGAATCGGAAAAAAGACAACATTCCATACGGTGAAGATTCCCCTCAAGCTTGCTGCGGGGAGTGTTCAATCCACTCATACAAAGCTTGCTGGGATGGGGCCGGAGGAGTGACAACCATGTGATCGCGCACTGGCGCGGAAGATTAAGACGAATATGACAACCCGGGCAAAACAGGTGCTTCTGGTAGATGACGAGGAAGAACTGTTAGCGTCCATTGCCCAGCGCATGGAAGTACTGGGGTTTGTGCCCCATACCGCAACCAACGGAACGGCGGCCATTGAGATCGCCCAAAATCGACCCATCGACATTGCCATCGTCGATTACCAGATGCCCGACATGGACGGGCTGGTCGTCATCACCAAGCTCAGGGAGATCCGCCCCAATTTGAGGACCGTTTTGCTGACCGGCCACGGCGGTGAGAAGGTCCGGCAGGCCACCGAATCACTGAATTCCATTTATTTCGAAAAAGACAGGATGGGTGATTTCTGGCATTTCGTCAGACAACTCAATGCCAATGGCCACGTCGTGGCCATTCATCCCGCATCCGCACCGTCGGCCGGCGAAGCGGCCACTGCGACGATTTCTCGGACGAGCCTGCGCCGGGATGAAGTCGCGCGCAAGAGCGCGGCCCCCGGCACACCCGCCCTAACCGATGCGGGCCTTCAGGAGGAAAAAAATCGTTTGCGGATTGTAGGCGAAACAGCCGCCATGCAGGAGCTGCGCAAAAACATTGCGAGTGCGGCCCCGCTGGATTGTACGGTCACCCTGAAGGGCGAGCCGGGCAGCGGTAAGGAACTGGCGGCCAGGGTCATCCACGCGGGGAGCCGCTATGCCCACAAACGCTTTTTGGCGATAAACTGCGCCAATTTCAACAATGCCCACCTGACCGAGCAGCTTCTCGGCTTTTCGGGCGGCCGGCTTTACGAAGCCATTCGAACCGGCAGCGGAATATTCGGGGCGGAACCCGTTGGTACGTTGTTTCTCGATCAGGTGGAAAAATTGTCCGCCCCCATGCAGGACCAGCTGATGACGACCTTGACCGTGTCCGAGAAGCGGACGGCGGGCAGCCAGGCGGAAACCGACCCGGATATCCGCATCATCGTGACGACGGAGACCGATCTGGTTGCGCTGGTCGAGGCGGGCACCTTCAGCCGGGAACTCTACGATCACCTGGACTTGTTCGAGTTGACCGTTCCACCGCTGCGGGATCGCAAAGATGACATTTATCTCCTTTGCCGCTATTTTTTTGACCAATACCGCCGCGAATTGGACAAACCGGTAGACGCAATTTCACCGGAAGTGGTCGAAATACTGCTCGATTATGACTTTCCGGGCAATGTCCGCGAACTCAAGAATATCATCGAACGGGCGGTGATCATTGTCGGCGGCAAGACAATCACGCGCCGGCACCTGCCCGTAAGATTTCTGCAGGACAAGCAGGACGAATGCCTCATGGAATCGGATCAGCTTGCGACCATGGCCGAACTGGAAAAGCGCTACATCATTAAGGTCCTCGAAGTGACCGGCGGCAACAAGTCTAAAACAGCGGAAATCCTGGGAATAAGCCGCGCCGCCTTATGGCGCAAGCTCAAACTGTTCAAGGCAGAAAGATCGGAAGAATGAATGCGCCTCAAGCTTTTGCAGCGTTGGGGTTAGGGTCGTTTTTGGCGGGCAAGCGCTATGGCCGCGGCCATTTTACACCAGCCAACGGAACCCCAGCGGTGGGGTGAGAGATGTCCCTCAGTGCACCCGGCTTTTCTGGCAATTCCTGCAGATCCCGTCGATGCGTATCTCCACCTTGTCGATGCGCCCCGGAAAGTTTTTCCACAGGGGGTCGGTGTCGACGTTGAGCATTTCCGGGCTCAGGCAGTCCATTTGCCCGCACACCTTGCAGTAAAAATGCGGGTGGGGCCGGTGGTGGTCGTTCGGGGCCAGTCCGTAGTAGAAGGCACGGCCGCCGGTGCTGATGCGGTCCACCAGGCCGTGGTCGACCAGGAGGTCGAGGATGCGGTAGACGGTCACACGGTTGATCGTGCTGCTGCGTTTCAGGGTTTTGTAGATGTCACCCGCGGAAAGGGGGAAGCCGTTGTTTCCCACCACCTCCAGGACACGCATCCGGTTGGTGCTGGCTTCCAGATTGGCTGCCGTCAGGAGGTTTTCGTAATTACATTGGTGGCACATAGGGTGCGCTATCCTTTTTTTTTGCGCAGGCGGATCCGATCGATCAGCAGCGACAGGAAAAAAGCGACGCCGGAAACCATGATGATCGCAGCGCCTGAAGTGAGGTCGTAGCGGTACGCAAGCCAGAGGCCAGCGACGGTGAACACGGCCCCGAGGGCACTGGAGGCCACCATCATTTGAAACAGGGATCGGGCGTGTCTCTCCACAATGAACGGGGGTATGGTCAACAGGGCGATCACCAGGATCAGGCCGACCACCTGGATCACCAGGACGATGGTGACGGCCAGCATACCGATCAGACCGAAATAGAGCCTTTTTACCGGAACCCCCCTGATGCGCGCAAATTCCTCGTCATAGGACATGGCCAACAGGCCCTGGTAGTGATAGGACACCAGGATCGTCATTATGATGCCGACGATCAGCATGGTGAAAAGGTCCGATGTCGGAACCGTGAGGATGCTGCCGAACAGGTAGCTCATCAGGTCCACATGATAGCCCGGCGACAGGTCCACCATGATGATGCCGAAGGCCATTCCCAGCGCCCAGACGACGCCGATGATCGTGTCGGCACGGTGCTTGAGCGTGTGGCTGATGGCCGCCATCAGCATGGCGGCACCCAGTGAGAAACCGACGGCGCCCGGCAGGTAGGGCCAGCCGAAGTAGAGGGACAGCCCGATACCGCCGTAGGATGCATGCGCGATGCCGCCGGATAAAAACACGATGCGATTGACCACCACCAGGGTGCCCATGATGCCGCAGATGATGCTTGCCAGAAGGCCGGCCGCCAGGGCATTGCGCATGAAATCCATTTGAAGGGCTTCAACCATCGGTCTTTTCCTCATGGTCCATCAGCACCCGGTGGGGCAGGCCGTGTGCCACCAATTCCACGGGGCAGACCTCTTCCACGGTGCAGGGGTACATGGTTTCCAGCATATCACCGGTAATTTCGGGTTGGTTGTGATGGTGCAGGCGTTTGTTGACGCAGGCCACGGACTTTACATAGCGGGAGACCACCAATAGATCGTGGCTAACGATCATGATGGTAATCTCCCTGTTGAGTTCGCTGAGAAGCCGGTAAAAATCCGCCTGACCCCTGGTGTCGATGCTGGTGGTGGGCTCGTCCAGCAGAAGCAGCTTGGGGCGGGTCACCAGGGCGCGGGCAATGAACACGCGCTGCCGCTGGCCGCCCGAAAGCAAACCGATTTTCCGGTCGGCATACGCTGCCATCTCCATTTGATCGAGGGCCTCCAGCGCCTTGCGGCGGTTTGCGGACTGCAGCGGCCGGCGGTTCATCGGGTCAAGCGTGCCCATCAGGACCACGTCCAGGGCCGTAATGGGAAAGGTGGCGTTTATCTGGAAATCCTGGGGTACGTATCCGATGCGCGCCGCCGCCTTTCTGGGATGCATGCCATCGACGCTGACAGTGCCCCTGTCAGGCTTCAGCAGACCCAGGATCAGTTTTAAAAGGGTCGTCTTGCCCCCACCGTTGGGACCGATAACGGCCATGAAATCGGGCTGCCGTATGGAAAGGTTCACGTCCTGCAGCACGAGGTCTCCGTTGTAGGCAAAGTCGAGGTCTTTGATTTCGACAATAGGCATTGTGCCTCCATTCATTAGAATCGGTCACGATATCTTTTAACAAGCTGTATAACGGATATAAAATCCTAAGCTGAGCGTTTCAAATTTTAAGAATGATAAAAATATAAATGTCTTCAATGGATTATATCTGTTTGAATTCTTAAAATTTGGAACCCTCCGGGATTTCCGGCTTCACCGCACCTGCGGCGTCAAATGTCATCTCGCATAGACCACTATAGCGAAAAGACATTTTTCTTGCATCTGCGGCAAACCCGAAAATCGCTAAGTTTAGGAAAACATAAGTCATTGAACAAGAGGCGTGCTTTTGTGTGCTTCTAATGTGTATGAAAATTTATTTTAAAGCCTCGATAAATTTTGTTGCCACCCTGCGAAGATTTTCCAGCCAGTCATCGGACAACGGATCGGCAAAGACTATCTGGCCGCCGATTTCCCGGGCAACGAGTCCGGCACTTTTGGTGGAAAACTGGGGCTGAACAAAAATGACAAGGATTCCGTCTTTCCTGGCATTTTCGATAAGCGCTTTCAAATGGGCGGGTTTGGGCGACTTGCCTTCGATTTCGATGGGCACCTGCTCGAGTCCGTAAGCCTGGGCAAAATATCCCCAGGATGGGTGGAAAACCATAAACTTGAGACCCTGCCTGCCTGCAAAATCCTTTTTCAGTTCGTCGTCCAGAGCGTCGATTCGCGCTGCAAATGCCTGGAAGTTGTCGGCAAAGATGCCCGCGTGTTGCGGGTCGGCCTCCTGAAGCGCCGTCAGTATGGTGCGGGCCTGGACCTTCACCAACGGCGGCGATAACCAGATGTGCGGGTCTAAACCGGCATGCTCCCAATCCTCTTTTTCGTGGCGCTTTCCCGTTTCATTTTCATGGCCATGAACCGCCATGACAAGCTTTTCGATGCCGTAATCCGTATGGACCACTTTCATACCGGGGTTGGTGGCGGCAATTTTTTGCAACCAGGCGCTTTCGAAGGGTACACCAATGGCGAAATAGATCCTCGCCTGTGAAAGGGCGGCCATCTGTCTGGGTTTGGGCTCGTACGTGGCCGGGTTGGCGCCCGGTCGGACCATGATCTGAACATCCACCAGGTCCCTGCCAATTTGTTGCACGAAATATTTCTGCGGCAGGATGCTGGCAAACACGGGAAGCCTGCCGGCGGCGGCGCTGTTAGTTGAAAGTAATGATATTAAGGTAAAAATTATCGTAATCAGTTTTGTCGAATCGATCACTGCACCCCCCCCTGATGGGTGGCAACGGCTTTTAGACGCATATGCAAATATATTGCACGGAAGCGGAAGATGCAACACGGCTAACGCGAATTTTAACCGGTCATTATTTTCAATCGAAGCGGTATGGCGACCATCGATGAAGCGCTAACGCGTAAGTTGTACCGGAGATTCCGATAGATTTCGACATTAATATCGGAATATCCAGTTTGACAGATCGAAAAAAGCTATATATTTAGGGCCACGGTATTCAAAACACCCAAACGAGGTCTTTCATGTTGCATTGGATCTACAAATTGCTGCGCTGGGCGCTGGGCGCTCTTTTCATCTATGCCGGAGGCACCAAGCTGCTGGAACCGCAGGTTTTTTCCGTCTTGATCGGGGCATACGGCATCCTTCCCGAGGTGTTGCTTGCGCCGGCGGCGATCCTGCTTCCGATCCTGGAGGTTGCGGCCGGCTTGGGGATCCTTTTTGACATTCGCGGCAGCCTGGCGGCGATCGCAGGTTTGCTGATGGTGTTCATGACCGTGCTGGGCTACGGCATCTGGATGGGACTGGACGTGGATTGCGGTTGCTTCGGAACGGAAGACCCGGAAGCCAAAGCGTTTCATGGGCTCCGCGAGGCTCTGTTTCGTGACATCGCCATGATGGCCGGCGTCATATGCATCTACGCTTGGCGCCGGTTTCAAGCCATAGAGCCGCAGAAAATCATGGCCGGCAATCGTTACACAAGATAAAAAAGGAGAAAAAACAATGCGAATGGGTAGAACAACGGTGAGTGTGGTGCTGATCATCGGTCTCTTGTTGGGTCTGACGGTCCCGGCATCAGCCTGGATGGACAGCAAGTTTGAAAGAGAGCTGCAAAAGGAGACCGGTGCGGTCAAGCTGGTTCGGGAGGTTCAGCGCGGCGGCTACGATCTGGTTACCACTGCTGAGCTCAAAGCATGGGTCGATGCCGGAAAAGAGATCCTCATCGTGGACACCATGCCTTACGAGGCCAGCTACAAAAAGCAACATGTACCCGGTGCAGCCCAATTCCTGTTTCCTATCCCGGAGATGGAAGCGTGGGACACCAAGGAGACCGACGGCAGGACCCAGGCTGAATTTGAAAAACTTCTGGGCAGTGATAAAGATAAATTGATCGTTATTTATTGCGGTTTTGTGAAGTGCACCCGCAGCCACAACGGTGCGGCCTGGGCCGTCAGGTTGGGCTATAAAAACGTTTATCGCTATTCCGGCGGCATTTTTGCCTGGAAGGGTGCCGACTATCCCGTTGAAAAGGCGGAATAGGTTCACGCAACGGTTGATATGATGTCTAAATGGTTGGACGAGAACAACCCCCGGGCCGAGACATTGGTCAAAGCCATCGGCAGGCGGGCTGGCAACCTGTACCTGACCCGGCAGCTGTTGTGCACGGAAGCGGTTCTGATAACCCTGAACAAGGCTTTCGACGGGGGCCTGAGTGAATCCCAGGCATTGACCATGGCGGCTCCCTTCAGCATAGCGATGGGAGAAAGCGGGTGCCTTTGCGGTGCGCTGAGCGGCGCGGTGCTGGCGTGCGGTCTGTTTGTCGGCAAAGGCCGGCCCTATCTCCACCGCAAGGAGATGCGCCGGAGTGCGCGGCAGCTTCACGATGCATTCAAAGCGGCCAACGGCGCCACCTGCTGCCGGGTGCTTTCCCGCAGTGTCAGGCACGATGAAAAGGCGCATTTCCAGCAGTGCGCCCGGTTGACGGAAGCCGCGGCCACCATTGCGGCACGGCTGATTCTGTACCGGCGGCCCGATCTGATGGAAGCGACAGACAACGCATTTCTCCACAGGCGAGACCACTGGATCAATGTCTTGACAATACGACTTCGACATTGGTTTTCCATTAAAAAGTAGAGGGCATCTTGAACATATCCTCTCAATGAAGCGCCGACGCTCTACGAGAGAAAGATGGCGTGCACAACCAGGAGGTAAGCATGGTAAAAGAGATCGATGCGCGCGGACTGTCCTGCCCGGCGCCCGTTTTGCAGACCAGGGCTGCCCTGCAGGATGATCCTGCCAGCAGCGTTACGGTAGTCGTCGACAATGCCGCTTCTCAGGAGAACGTCCGGCGGTTCCTGGAGTCACAGGGATTTGAAACCATGCTCGAACAAAAGGGCGATGATTACCTGGTGGTCGGTAAAAGCGCGGCAAGAGCGGCGGAACCGTCCGACACGGCGCGTCAGCCGGAAACGGAAACGCAAAAGATTATGGTCATGTGTGCCACCGACCGCATGGGATACGGTGACGATGCGCTCGGGATCAAGCTGATGGTCAACTATCTGAAAACCCTTTCCGAGATGGGACCGGAGCTGTGGCGCCTGGTATTCGTGAACAACGGTGTCAAGCTGACAATAGACGGTTCCGAGGTTCTCCCCGATCTGCAAAACTACGAGAAGAACGGCCTCAAGATCATGGTGTGCGGCACCTGCCTGGATCATTTCAATCTGCTGGAAAAGAAAAAGGTCGGCGAGACGACCAACATGCTGGACATCGTTACGGCCATGCAGCTGGCCGACAAGGTCATCAACATTTAAGATGGCATGTTGAGAAAGCCTGCCGTTTTTCAATCCCGCCTGACAGGGTCGAACGGGTTGAGTACGGATGGTTGCCGATCGATCGTTGACAAATGCCGGTGGTCGGACTACTATATGGTCAACGGTATCTGAAGATACGGGTTGCCCTAAAAGGGTGTCGATCTAAAAAAAGCGCTAAATTTGAGAAAAAGCCACGAAGGCTGTGGGCTCTTTGGAAACGAGCCCTGGGCTTCGTGGTTTTTTTATGGCGGAGGGAAACATGCAGAAACGGTTTGGGGCCGTGATGTCGGCCTTTTTTTTACTGGTGATTGGCACCGGCGGATTTGCCGCCGAAGCGGAGCGCACGGTCGTGGATGCCGCCGGCCGGACGGTAACGGTACCGAATCCGGTGAAACGGGTCATTTGTTCCGGCCCCGGGGCGCTGCGGCTTTTGACCTATCTCGCGGGACAAGACCTGGTGGTCGCGGTGGACGACATCGAAACCGGCCGCCGTCGTTTTGACGCCAGGCCCTATGCCCTGGCAACCCCTGCCTATAAAGAGCTACCCGTTTTCGGCGAGTTTCGCGGTTTTGACAACCCGGAGCGGATTCTTTCGCTGGCAAAACCGCCGCAGGTCATCTTCAAAACCTATCCAGGCATGGGCCACGATCCCGTGGAACTTCAGGAGAAGACCGGCATCCCCACGGTGATCCTCGAGTACGGCAACCTCAGCACGCATCGGGTGCGGCTGTTTGAGAGCCTGCGCTCGATAGGCGCCGTCATCGATAGCCGTATCAGAGCCGAAGCGGTTATCGATTTTTTCGATGCCGCCATCGAAGATCTCAAGCGGCGTACGGAAAAGATTCCCCCATCCGAAAAAATGACCTGCTATGTGGGAGGGATCGCGTTCAAGGGCCCCCACGGATTCAGGTCCACCGAACCCGGTTACCCGCCGTTTATGTTCGTGAATGCGGCCAACGTGGCGTCCGGTCCTTCCCGGCCGAAAAAGGCCTCGCAACAGGTCACCATCGCCAAGGAACAGTTGCTGACCTGGGACCCGGACGTGCTGTTTCTGGACCTTGCGACCCTGCAGCTGGAAGGCGAGGCTTCCGGCTACTGGGAGATTCGCAACGATCAGGCCTTCAAATCTCTTACGGCGGTTCGGGAAGGCAGGGTTTACGGCGTGTTGCCCTACAACTGGTACACTAAAAATTTCGGCTCTATTCTGGCAAATGCCTATTTTATCGGCAAGGTTCTCTATCCCGAGCAATTCGAGGATGTGGACCCTGCTGCCAAGGCAGACGACATTTATACCTTTCTGGTCGGTGCACCTGTTTTCAGAGAGATGAGCGCGTTATTCGGGAACATGGCGTTCAAAGCGATCGGGGAGTAGGGCATGCATCTGGCAAACGGACGGGTTTCGCGGAACTACAAGCGTTATATTCACTTCAAGCTGGGCTTTATGGGCGCCGCCCTGCTGCTGCTTTGTCTGGGAATCACGATATCCATTTTTCTGGGGGCGGCGGGCATCCCATTTCCCACAGTCGCTAAGACACTTTTGGGTATCAGCGTATCCAAGCGGTTTGACATGATTGTCTGGAATATCCGTTTGCCTCAGGCACTGGCGGCGGTTACTGCCGGTGCCGGTCTGGCCGTGGCCGGCGGCGCCATGCAGTCGATTCTTCGCAATCCCTTGGGATCGCCCTTTACCCTGGGAATTTCCCAGGCGGCGGCCTTTGGGGCGGCTTTTGCGGTCATGATGCTGGGGGGCGGGGTGATGCAGAGCACCCAGATCGGATCGGTGACAGTATCCAACCCCTACCTCACAACGCTGACGGCCTATGTTTGCAGCATGCTGGCTGCCGGTGTCATTATTCTGGTTTCGAGATTGCGCGGTGCGACCCCGGAAGTCATGGTCCTCACGGGGGTGGCCCTGGGGACCCTCTTTACGGCCGGTACCATGTTTTTACAGTACTTTGCGGATGACGTCCAGCTGGCCGCCATGATTTTCTGGACATTCGGCGATGTGGCGCGCGCCAGTTGGGCGGAACTGGGGCTGCTGGCTCTGGTTACCGGAATCGGTTCAGTCTACCTGCTCTATCACAGCTGGGATTACAATGCCATCGATGCCGGCGATGAAACTGCCAAGGGTCTCGGTGTTCGTGTAGAACGCGTGCGCATGGTCGGTATGCTGATGGCGTCGCTGATAACGGCGGTTATCGTCTCCTTTCTGGGTATCATCGGGTTCGTGGGGCTCGTGGTTCCGCACATGGTCCGGCGCATTATCGGCGGGGACAACCGCTTTCTCATGCCGGCTACGATTATTTGCGGAGCGCTGATGCTGCTGCTGTCGGACACAGTCGCCCGGTTGATACTGGCGCCGCACGTGCTGCCCGTTTCCGTCCTGACGGCATTTTTAGGGGCACCGGCATTCATCTATCTGATCGTGCGGGGAGGGCGCAGATGATTCTGAAAGTAGCGGATCTCGCGTTTAGCTACAACAGCCACGACGTGCTGAAGGACATCACTTTTCGGCTGGCTCCGGGAGAGCTTCTGGCTGTGTTGGGACCCAACGGTGCCGGCAAGACCACCCTGCTCAAATGCATCAACGCCATCCATCGCCCCAAAAAGGGAACGGTAACCGTAGACGGCAGGGAGGTCGGCAAGCTCTCTCCCCCGGCGATTGCCCGTAAGGTAGGCTACGTGGCCCAGCACAACGAGCCGTCTCGGATGACTGCATTCGACGCCGTCCTCATGGGGCGACGGCCCCACGTGCGCTGGGGGGTTACCCGGCAGGATCTGGAAAAGGTGGATGCCGCCCTTAAACGACTGGGCCTCAAGGCGTTGTCCATGCGCTACATCGATCAGATGAGCGGCGGGGAACTGCAAAAAATCGCCATTGCCCGCGCCCTGGTGCAGGAACCCCGGCTGATGCTTCTGGACGAGCCCACGGCCAGCCTGGACCTCAAGAACCAGGTCGAGATCCTGCGCATGGTCCACCGAGTGGTCAGGGGGCATCATGTGGCGGCGGTGATGACGCTGCACGATTTGAACCTGGCGTTGCGCTGGGCCGACAAATGCATATTTTTAAAAGATGGTCGGATCTTTTATGCCGGTTCGCCGCTGACGGTCGATGCAAAGCTCATCGAAACGGTCTACGGTTTGCCGGTGAATGTTTATCACCAGGGAGGCCGCCTGATGGTGGTCCCCAGAGAAAAAGGATTGGAGCAAGATTGATGAGCAGTCAACTATCCGAGGAAACTCTTGCAGCGGTTATCGATTTTCACGGTCATTCCTGTCCAGGATTGAGTATCGGCATACGGGCATCCGAACTGGCCCGCCGAGAGCTGGGCGATTTGCCGGACATGCGCATGGTGTGTATTACCGAAACGGACATGTGCGGTGTGGACGCCATTCAGTATCTGACGGGCTGCACCTACGGTAAAGGCAACCTGATCCACAGGGACTACGGCAAGATGGCCTTCACCTTTTTCGACCGGGAAAGCGGCCGGGGATTTCGTTTTTTGCTCAAACCCGATGTCCATGGCGAAGCGCGGGAAGAGCTTGCGCAACTGAGTCGCAAGATGGCCGAAAAAACGGCCGATCCGGAAGACGAGGCGCGTTACCAGGAGATCAGACGGGGTATGCAGGACAGGATCATGCATGCCGGTCTGGATGGGTTGTTTGAGATTTCAAATCCCAGGGAAAGGATGCCCCGCGGCCCCCGCGTCCTCGAGAGCCTGACCTGCGAAAGGTGCGGCGAGGCAACCATGGAGTCGCGCACACGACGATTTGGGGGCCAGGTCCTCTGCCAACCGTGCTTCGACCAGGTGGAACAGAAGGTTTGAGCCAATAGAAGCTATCTGAGCCGTCGGGGTGTTTTTTCCGTCACCCCCGAACAGAGTCTGCCCCGGTATGGTGTAAGGCCGGGGCGGAAACCCAGGAAATATAGCTAATGGCTTTCTGGATCCCTGCCTGCGCAGGGAGGACGAGGGTTATAGGCTAAAACTCTCCGAGCCCTCAGCTATCTAAATCAGCGGCGAAGCCGCGTTTCATAAAATTGTGGAACAAAATGTTATTTGTAGTTCTTGCGCTGGCGGTCCAAATCGCGCTTTTCCTCACGGCGGCGGATGGATTCCCTTTTGTCGTATTTGCGTTTGCCTCTGGCCAGGGCGAGGGTCAATTTGGCCTTGCCGTTGACGAAGTAGAGGTTGAGGGGGATCAGGGAGTAGCCCTTTTCGTTCACTTTGCCGTAAAGTTTCTTGATTTCCCGCCTGTTCAAAAGGAGCTTCCGAACCCTCAAGGGGTTGTGGTTGTCGTAGTAGGCAAAGGGATAAACGCTGATGTGCACCTGGTGGACGAACACCTCGCCGTTGGTGATTTTGGCGTAGGCGTCCTTGAGGTTAGCCCTTCCCAGACGCAGGGATTTGACTTCCGTGCCCTTGAGCACCAACCCGGCTTCGTAAGTGTCATCGATGAAGTAGTCGTGCCGCGCTTTTCTGTTTTCGGCGATTATCTTTTTGTGGCCTTGCGTCATTGATCTTCTCACATTTTCAGTTGCGCAGCGAAGCCGCGTCATATAAAAGCGCGGCACGCGCTTTTATCCGGGGTAGATCGTCTCCCCAATAATGTCTCCGTAGTTTTTACGGATCAGGTCGGTAACCGCCTTGGCGGTGGTTTGCTTCAACACCTCCTTGAGGAAGTCCTGCGCTTCCGCGTAGCTGATGGAGCGGATCAGGTTTTTCAAGAGCGGTATGGACTGGGGGTTCATGCTCAGTTCATCGAGTCCGAGACCCAGCAGCACGGGCAGGCTGAAGGGGTCGCCCGCCATCTCGCCACACATGAAGATCTTGATGCCTTCCTGTTTGGCTGCGTCGGAAATGAACTTCAACGTTCTCAAAATAGCCGGGTGCAGCGGGTTGTACAGGTAGGCCACATCCCGGTTTCCCCGGTCGACCGCCAGGGAGTACTGGATCAGGTCGTTGGTGCCAATGCTGAAAAAATCCACCTCCCGGGCGATGACGTCGGCCATCGCGGCGAGGGAGGGCACCTCCATCATCACGCCCAGTTCGATATTGCGGTCGTATTCCTTGTCTTCGTCTTCCAGCGACTGAATGGCGTCCTCGATCATGCGTTTGGCCGTCATCAGTTCGTCGACGGTGGCCAGCATAGGCAGGAGCAGCCGTATTTCGCCATAAACCGCGGCTCTCAGGATGGCCCTCAGCTGGGTTTTGAAGACATCGGGGCGCTTGAGACAATACCTGATGGCCCGCAGCCCGAGAGCGGGATTGGATTCGGCGGCGCCGGCATTGCGGGCCAGGGTCTTGTCGCCGTTGATGTCCAGTGTCCGGATGGTGACCGGGTGATTCTGCATCACGTCGACGACATCCTTGTAGTTGTCGAACAGTTCATCCTCACTGGGGAATTTCTGGCTGGACAGATATTGAAATTCCGTCCTGAAAAGGCCCACACCCTCACCGCCGTTGTCCATGACAGCCACCACCTGCTCGGGTTGCTCGATGTTGCCCATGATTTTCACGCGGTGGCCGTCCCGGGTTTTCGCAGGTTTGCGGCTGTTTCTGGCAATATCGGCCCTGAAGGACTCGAAACGCTCCAGCCGTTCCATGTAATCCACGAGCGTGGCTTCCTCGGGATTGATGATCACGTTGCCGCCCGAGCCGTCAACGATGATGATGTCGTCATTCTGGATCAAGCGTGAGGCGTCCTCGACACCCTGAACCGCCGGTATTCCCAGGGTGCGGGCAATAATACTGGTGTGGGAGGCCACACCGCCGAGCATGGTGACAAAACCCATGATGTATTCGAGATTGATCTGACTGGTCTGCGCCGGCGAGAGGTCGTGGGCGATCAGGATAACGCGTTTGTCGATTTCGGCAATGTTGACCGGTTCAGCGCCTATGAGGTGTAACATGATGCGATCGTACACGTGGGCGATATCCGTTGCCCGGTCCTTCAGATAGGTGTCGGTGATGTCCCGGAACATGGATTTGACCTTGGACACCGCCTTTTTGAGGGCCCATTCGGCGTTGATCTTTTCTTTTTGGATGGTTTCGATGGTACGGCCATAGAGCATTTTGTCTTCCAGGAGCACCACCTGGGTTTCCAGAATATCGGCATGCTGCTGCAGGTCCTCCGGGGTCCCCTTTATGATGTCATGCAGCTCTTTCTTGGCCCGCTTTACGGCGACCTTGAAGCGCGTGATTTCGTTTTGGAGCGAGGCGGCATCGATGTGGTAGCGCTGAACAACGTCAACACCTTCGCGGTCCACCAGGTAGGCTTTGCCGATACATATTCCCGGCGAGGTACTGATGCCTTTCAGGGCGATCTCGTGCGCTTCGATTTTTACTGTCATGCGTTTTTTATTCTCCAAAACCGCTCGCTACCAGATCGACCACGGCTTCCAGTATATCGTGGTCCCGCTCATCTTCGACGGCCACCGTGATGAGCGTGCCTTTGGGGCAGGCCAATCCCAGCAGGTCGATGATGCTGGTGGCATCGGCGCGTTCACCGTCCCTTATCAGCCAGACGCCGGCGTTGGCACCCCGGACCAACTCGGCTATTTTTGCCGCCGATCTGGCATGCAGCCCCAGATCGTTGACGACGGCCACATCCCTTGTCATCCGGTCTTTCATTTTCTTGCCCTTGATAATATAACAGAATCATGAGATTGCAATGCAGCACGGCTGATGTTTTACCAATCGGACATACGCTTGTCAATCGATCAGGTGCGGATCCGGCCGGGGGCATGCCGATACCGGGGGGCCGGGTCATTGACAACCCACCGGTTTGCTGATAAACAAGATATATCAATATAATTATTTGAGATTACAATAAAATATTACCTGGATGTACGCTCGACCGACGAGGGGGTAAGCCATGTCAGAAGAGATACTGATATTTGGAAAAGACACCTGACCCTTCACGACCTCTGCTCGTGAAGCATATCAAAAGCAGGGCAAAGCGTTCACCTATGTCAATGTCGTGTCCGATCCGGACAAGATTGAGAGCATGCTCAAATACTCCAACGGTGACCGCAAGGTGCCTGTCATTGTCGAACGGGGAAAGGTAACCATCGGTTTCCAGGGAAAAGGGTGACGGGTGTAAGGGACCTGGCTGTATGCCGGGGAAAATGTTGGTTTGCTATTTTGCCGAACCAATAGCATAAATATAAAGTGAGAAGGTAAGAGAATGAGAACGGTGGAATATCTTCCATTATAAACAGATATCCGTGAAATTTGGATTCTAATGGAAGGATGATGCTTAGCGTATGTAGATGGTTGAATAACGGCCTGTTTCTAATGGAGTGGCGCGAGAATGGAAAAGCAATTTGTCATCGACGATTTTAAGCTGGGAGAAAGCTGGCGGCTGTTTAAGATAATGGGCGAGTTCGTGGACGGGGTCGAAAACTTGCATGACCTGGGACCGGCGGTGAGCATCTTTGGGTCGGCGCGCATGCGGCCGGAGGATCCGGTGTACAAGAAGACGGAAAAAATAGCGGCCCTGTTCGCCAAAAACGATTTCGCCGTCATTACCGGCGGTGGGGGAGGCGTCATGGAGGCGGCCAACAAGGGCGCTGCCGAAGCCGGCGGCACGTCGGCGGGACTGAATATCCGTCTCCCTTTCGAACAAAAGCCCAACAATTACGCCAATGTGAGGCTGGAGTTCAACTATTTCTTCATCCGTAAGGTGATGTTCATCAAGTATGCGGCCGCCTTCATCGCCATGCCCGGCGGATTCGGAACCCTGGACGAACTGTTCGAGGTGATCACCCTGGTGCAGACCCACAGGATCAAACCCCTGCCGGTCATTCTGGTGGGCAGTGAGCACTGGACCGGTCTGACAGCGTGGATCGAGGAGCGCATCCTGGCGGAAAGGCTGGCATCTCCCAAGGACATGGATATTTTTCAAATCATGGACGACCCCCATGAGATCGTGAATTTTGTCAAGCGGGTTGTCATCCTTTGAAATAAAATGAGGCTAAAAAAAAATTCGGGCCTCATTTTATTTCTGTGGCAGCTGCGCCGCACTATCGTCCATACGGAGAAGGGGAAAAAAGTTGTTTCTAGCGGGAAAAACGTTACCCCATAATTGCAACACTGGGGTTTAGTTTGACAAGGTGCGGAAGTAGGATTCGAGGGTTCCATGGGAAAGCTCATAGCCCGCTACCAGCTGTGAGCTATGACCGATAGGCTGATTTTCACTTGGCCCCTCGACCCCTTGGCCCCTTGGGACCCAATTTTCCAGCTTAAACCAAGGGCGATTGATTTTATCCTTTCGTGATTATTATTTCAAATGGCCTCATTGTTTGACGATCTGCCTTCCGAAGAAAACCGTCTGCGCCTGGA
Source organism: Deltaproteobacteria bacterium (assembly GCA_022340465.1). NCBI lineage: Bacteria > Pseudomonadati > Myxococcota > Myxococcia > Deltaproteobacteria bacterium. The sequence continues at coordinate 121,158 of JAJDNW010000024.1, forward strand.
AATCCAGGAGCTGAAGGAGCAGAACGCCTACCTGACCGCCCTTCACGAAACCTCCCTCGGGCTCATCGACCGCCTGGACAGAAAAGAGCTGTTGGAATCGATTCTGCACCGTGCCTGCCAGATGACCGGGACCGAGCACGGCTACATCTATCTGCCGGGACCGGAATCGGATGAAATGCAGATGCGCGTGGGGATGGGCTTTTTCAACGGCCAGCTCGGGCGTCGCGTGAAAAGGGGTGAGGGCATGGGCGGTAAGGTGTGGGAAGCCGAAGGGCCCGTTCTGGTGGACGACTACTACACCTGGCCGGGACGTTTGACGGACAGCTCGCTGGACACCCTGCAGTCCGTGGTGGGCATTCCGTTGATGTCCGGCGACAAGGTGCAGGGGGTCATCGGCCTGGCCCGGGTTAACGACAAAAAGCATTTCGGTCAAACAGATGTTCAGACATTGAACAGATTTGCCCAGTTGGCCCTCATCGCCCTGGAAAAGGCGCGCCTCTATGCCGATGTAAAGCAGCAGCTGGCGGAGCGCAAAAAAACCGAAGCCATTCTGCGGGAAAGCGAGGAGCGCTACCGCTCGCTTTTGGAATCCTCCCCGGACCCGGTCGTGGTGTATGACATGCAGGGCAGCGCCACCTACGTAAGTCCGGCGTTTACGGCGACATTCGGGTTTTCGCCGGAGGAAGTGATCGGCAAACGGATCGATTTCGTCCCCAAGGAAAGCCTGCCGGAGACCCTTACCGCCATCGAGCAGATGAAGGCCGGAAAAAAGATCAACCTGTTCGAGACGAAGCGTTTTACCAAAAGGGGGGCGGTGTTGGACGTTCAGATCAGTTCGACGCTCTATTTCGACCGCCAGGGCCGGCATGCGGGCAACATCGTCACCCTGCGCGACATCAGCGCCTTGAAGCAGACCGAAAAAGAGTTGAAAAAATACCGTGAACTGCTGGAAGAAAGAGTGGAGGAGCGGACGGCGGAACTTGCCAGGACCAATCTGCAGTTGCAGCAGGAGATCGAGGAGCGCAAGCGTGCGGAGAAGGCCCTGCGGAGAAGGGAAAAGGAGCTCGAAGCACAGTCCCACCACCTGGAGGAGGTCAACACGGCCCTGAAGGTGCTGCTGACGCAGCGGGAAAACGACAAAAGCGAAGTGCAGGAACACGTGCTCTCCAACGTGAAGGAGCTGGTATCCCCCTATGTCGAGCGTTTGAAAAAAAGCCGATTGAACACCAGTCAGACCACCCTGGTCAACATCATGGATTCGAACCTGAACAACATCATTTCTCCCTTTATCAGGCGGCTTTCCTCCAAGTATCTCCATTTTACACCCATGGAGATCCGCGTGGCCAACCTGGTCAAGGAGGGCAAGACCAACAAGGAGATCGCCGAGCTGCTTTTCCTCTCCAAGAACACCATCCTGTTCCACCGGCACAATATCCGCACCAAGCTGGGTCTCAAGGGAACCGGCCTCAACCTGAGGACGCACCTGCTCTCCTATGAAAACTGATTCACCCGTCGCACTATTCACCCTGTAGACTCTGCTGCTGATCTGCTGTGTGTCAATCGGGTCAAGCCAAAATTTGCAAAATAAAATATAGTGGGAAAAGCCCACTATTAAACCGCTGTTATATCAACTTGACAACCCGGTTTTATCGTCTATGCTACATAGCACCATGATCCTCAGGGCTTGTAAAAAAGGCATGAAAGTAGCTGAAATATAGCTAATATTCAATTATGTTGGTGCCGCGTGGATTATCCGATCGTAGCCCGTATAGTATGGTAACTAACACTGATTACTGAAAAATTTCCGATAGTTGTTTTATGTGCTTGACTGATAGTTCTATATAGAATATAGACTATTTTATGAAATGAATTAAATTCAGAAAAAAGCCCTCGTCTCTTAACTTTTTCACGAAACAAAACAGATTATGTCCACTTTAAAAATCAACGACGTCACATTGACCTTTGGGGGACTGGCGGCGCTGTCCAGGGTGAACATGGAAATCAGACCCGGGCTGATCACCTCCATCATCGGCCCCAACGGCGCGGGAAAAACCAGCCTGTTGAACTGTATTTCGGGATTTTATCACCCCACCTCCGGCGATATCCATTACAATGACAAGCGGCTCACCCACGCCTCACCGCACCAGGTGACCAGCCTGGGCGTCGCCCGGGCTTTTCAGAATCTGGAGCTCTTCAGCGGCATGACCGTGCTGGACAACCTCATGCTGGCCCGGCATCAGAAGCTGCGCTACAACCTGTTGCAGGCGGTAATCTATTACGGGAAAGCCTCGCGTGAGGAGTCCGCCAACCGGCGCTATGTGGAAGAGGTCATCGACTTCATGGAACTGGAACCCTACCGCAAACATACCGTGGGCAACCTCAGCTACGGCATCCAAAAGCGTGTCGAAGTGGCCCGCGCCCTCACCCTGGCGCCGGAATTGCTGCTGCTGGACGAACCCATGGCCGGCATGAACATCGAGGAAAAAGAGGACATGGTGCGCTTCATCATCGACATCCAGAAGGAGCGCGATGCGACCGTGATCCTGGTGGAGCACGACCTCGGCGTGGTCATGGACATCTCCAACCACATCTACGTCCTCGATTTCGGAGAAGTGATCGGCTCCGGCACGCCGGAAGAGATCGTCAAAATTCCCAAGGTCATCGAAGCCTATATTGGAGAAGACTAGACTGGCATGAAAGATAACAGCGATTTGTTGACAATGACCATTCCGCAGCTGTTGCGCTGGCGGGTCAAGGAATCCGGTAACAAGGTGGCCCTGCGTGAAAAGGATTTCGGCTACTGGAACAACTACACCTGGAACGATTTCTA